>JANQKA010000514.1 GCA_028281405.1 Hasllibacter sp.
ACGCCTTACGCAATCGGATTCCGCGCGGCGCGTGATTTTCCGCGTGGCGTGATCCGAGACGCGCGGATGGAGAGCGGGCGACCCGGATGTGATCACAACATCGATTGACGATTGTGGTGGAGTCCCTCGACGATTCACATCGAATTTCACGCGGCTTGCGCCACCGAATCCATCAAAATCGCTTGCGCTCCATCCGGAATGACCACGTCACGGAGATCCGCGCCGCAATTTCGACGTGATCCGCCACCCCGCCGCATCTCAGACGTGATCCGCCGCCACGCGCATTCAATTTCCCGCGCGGAACCCCGCGAATCGAGAGAGCAGCATTGTCTGACCTTGGTCAGCATTGTATGTATTCCCCATGATCTTTGTCCCGCACACACGCGGGCCGAAGTGGTCACCATACGCCGAAACTCGTTTAGCCCCGCTTTGTCCCGCACACACGCGGGCCGAAGACCTCGCGCTCCGCCGGCTCCGGTCGGCGCGGGGCCTCTCCGGGCGGCTACCGCCATCCGTGGCTACGACGCGGAAGGAGTGGCCGCGGGGGCGTTGGTGCCCCACGCGCGCCGCCCGGGGACGGCCGAGTTCCACCGATGTTCGGCGGAAACGCCGCCGGAACAGCGGTGACGCTCCGCCCGTCCACCCGCGAGTGCGTGGTCGTGCCCGACGACGCGGTCTTGGAGACTCCGGGAAGGGAACCGATCGAAAGCCGCTTTCCCGACCGCGGCGCGGCCAAAAATCTCATCTGCGATGGCCTCGGAACTCCCGTCGCTTCGGTACTTCCATCACGGCGTCGATGCGACGGGAGTGCGCGTTGGCGGCCGACCGTGCCCGGGCGGGCCACATGGACGAGGGACTGTTGTCCGTCCATTTCTCGACCGAAATGGCCCTCCGGTTGTTTCGCGACGCTTGGCGCGGCGGTCATCGCCAGGCAAGCCCGATCATCGGTCGGCGTGATCGCAACGTTTTATCGACAGCGGCGGGCGTTGCCCGTCGGCGCCGCCAAGGCGCGACCTCGCTCCACGGAGTGATCGGTGGACGCGCCGCCGGGAAGCGGCGTGGTCCACGCATCGAAGCGCTCGCCTGAAACCGCTCCCAACGGAGACTCCGGAAAGGGAATTGCTCGGAAAGCGGCGGCGCGGCACCGGATCGCGACCGGGCTGGCCCGGTATCCGGGCGGAGGCCTCCGAGCTTCCGGCGCTTCGGTTTGCCCGCCGCGGAGCCGAAGCGGCACGCGTTCGCGGCGGGCCCGATCAGGCGCGGTTCGGAGGATTCAAGGGTCAATTGCCGCCGTCGGCGGCGGCGAGCCGCTTGAGTTCCTCCCCGATCGCGTCGATCCGCGCGGTGTTGTTGGTGGACCGCTCCACGAGCGTGAGGATCACCGTGTCCCGCTCATCGAGGCGGGCGTTCAGGCGGTTGTTTGCCTCCCTCATCTCCTGCAATTGTGCCATGATCTGGGCGTTTTGCGCCTCGCTCCTGGCGTTCTGTTCCTTGAGCTCCGTCAATTGAGCCATCATCACGGAGTTCTGCGCCTTGATCTCGGCGTTCTGCACCTTGAGCACGTTGATCAGATCTCCGACCTCGAGCTTGAACTGGGCGAAATCGGCCCTGAGCTCGGAAAAATCGGTTCTGAGCTCGGAAAAATCGGTCCTGTGTTCGGAAAGCTCGAGCCTGACATCCGCCTTGTGCGCCTCGAAGTTGTTCGGGAGGCTCCAAAGTTGCCCGATCATCAAGATGAGCAGTCCGCCCATGACGACCGTGGCGAGTTCGATCAGTCGCGCCTTGATCCATGGCGGAATCCACGAGAACGCGGTGGTGGAGTTCTTCATCATCTTGCTTCCTTTCGGGTTGGGCCGTCCTTCGGGACAGCGGCTTAACGCATGTGGAGCCTACGGCTCCCGAACGCCATACGCAATCGGATTTCGCGCGGCGCGTGATTTTCCGCGTGGCGTGATCCGAGACGCGCGGATGGAGAGCGGGCGACCCGGATGTGAACACAACATCGATTGACGATTGTGGTGGAGACCCTCGACGATTCACATTGAATTTCACGCGGCTTGCGCCACCGAATCCATCAAAATCGCTTGCGCTCCATCCGGAATGACCACGTCACGGAGATCCGCGCCGCAATTTCGACGTGAACCGCCACCCCGCCGCATTTGGTGCCCCGGGACGCGCCCCCCGAGTCGGAAGCGGATCGCGCGGGCGGCTCTCACTTGCCGTCCCGCGGAACCGAGGCGGAGGGTCGGGCGATCCGGAGTGTCCCTCCGTCTTGGAACAGAACGAATGCCGCCGGGTTTGAGTGCGAGGGGCGACGGGGCCGCTTCGACGGGGCGCGCGCTTCCAGCCCCGCAAAGCCGAAGTGGCGGATGGAACCGGGCCTGGAGCGCCGCTCCGTCTAGGGGAGAGAGGGACATCCGGTCGGGTCTCGGAGAGCGGATGCGGCGGGCCGCGCTGTTTAACCGCGTGGGTGGGCTTGTCCGACCGGACGAGCCGCCACGAGGGGCTGGTTTCCGTGGCGAGGACATGCCGTGATCGAATCGCGTCCGCTTTCCCCGCGGCTTGGTCGCCGGAACCCGGTGAAGGCGGATGGCGCGCTTCGGACTCGACGCGAGCAGGGGAATTGGGGAGGACGCGACTCGCGCCCAAGGGACGGGAATGGTCGGGCATGGTTGCGGGAAGGATGCGGCGCTTCGGGCCCGGCGGTCAGCCACGACTGCGCGGTTGGAAAGCCCATGGGAACGGCGTTCCGCGGCCGGGCGGGTTGCGGCCGGTTTATTTTCCGGGCGGCTTCGGAAGCGGTCCAAAGCTGCATGTTTGGAAAACAAACTTGGAAAATAAAGAAGAAAAACCGCGAAATTTCAGTACGTTATCCAATTTCCGCCGAAAGCGCGCAGCGTCGATGCGAAAGAAAATCGAAAAAACAGCTGGGTGGCTCCCAGGATATCGACCCCCGCGGCAGAAGCGGTACGCGCGGGCGGCTCTCACGCCACGTTCCGAGGACCGAGGCGGAGGGTCGAGCAATCCGGGGTCTCCCATCCGTCTTGGAACGGAATGCCATGCGGCTGGGTTCCGAGAGCGCGGGAGGCGGGTCCGTTTCGACGGGTTGCGCTCTTCCAACCCCGCTAAGCCGAAGTCGTGGATCGAGATGCCAGAAGTGCCTCTCCGCCTAGGGTAGGAGGGCCATCCGGTCGAGTCAGGAGTGCGTATACGAAGGGTCGAGCCGTTTGTTCGCGAGGATGGACTGTCCGCCCGGACGAGCCTCCACGGAGGGCCTGTCTCGGGCGGGGGAGGGCCATGTCGTGATCGAACAGTCTCCGCCTCCCCTGCGTCTTGGTCGCCGGCCCCCCGCGATGGCGGATGCCGCGCTTCGGACCCGACGCGAGCGGGGAACCGGGGAGGACGCGGGTCTCGCCCACGGGACGGGAATGGCCGGGCGCGGTAACGGGAAGGGGGCGGCGCTTCGGGCCTGGATGGCAACCGTGATGACGTGGTTGGAAAGCCTATGGAATCAGCGTTCCGCAGGTGGGCGGGAGGTGGCGCGGTTTATTTTCCGGACGGCTTCCGAAGCGGTCCAAAGTTGCATGTTTGGAAAATAAACTCGGATAATAACGGGGAAAAATTGCGGAATTTCAGCACGTTATCCATTTTCCGCCGAAGTCGCGCGGCGTCGCCGCGAAAGAAAATCGAAAAAAACGACCGGGTGGCGCCAAGGTTCGCGACCCCCGCGGCGGATGCGGATCTCGTGGGCGGATCCAACTTCCCGTCCCGATGAACCGAGGCGGAGGATCGAGGATCTGGAGTGTCCCTCCGTCGTGGAACGGCATGCCATGCCACCGGGATCCGGAGAGCGATGGCGGCGGGTCCGCTTCGTCGGGGCGCCCCCCAGCCCCGCGAAGCCGAAGTGGCGGATCGAACTGGCCCTGAGCGCCGCTCCGTCTTGGAACCGGCGGGCAAACCGGTCGGGGATCGGTGAGCGGATACCGCAGGCCGCGCCGTTTGACCGTATGGGTGGGCTGTCCGACCGGACGAGCCGCCACTGCGGGTCGGTTTTCGTGGGGGAGGGCCATGCCGTGATCGAAGCGCCTCCGCTTCCCCCGCGGCTTGGTCGCCGGGCCCCGGCGATGGCGGATGCCGCTATTCGGACCCGACGCGAGCAGGGGAACTGTGGAGGACGCGGGTCGCGCCCGCGGGACGTGAATGGCCGGGCGCGGTAACGGGAAGGATTCGACGCTTCGGGCCCGGAGATCAACCGCGGCGACGTGGTTGGAAAGCCCATGGGAACGGCGTTCCGCGGTCGGGCGGGAGATGGCTGATTTATTTTCCGGGCGGCTTCCGAAGCGGTCAAAAGTTGCATATTTGGAAAATAAACTTGGGAAATAACGGAGAAAAATAGCGAAATTTCAGCACTTTATCCATTTTCCATCGAAGACGTGCGGCGTCGCCGTGAAAGAAAATCGAAAAAAAATCCGCCGGGTGGCGCCCCGGGTCGCGACCCCCGAAGCGGAAGCGGACGCGCGTGGAGGCTCTCATTCCCCGTCCCGCGGAACCGGGGCGGAGGATCGAGGGTCCGGAGCGTCCCTCCGTCTTGGAACGGCGTGCAATTCCGCCGGGTACCGGAGAGCGGAGGCTGCGGGGCCGCGTCGACGCGCCGCGCATTCTGGAGCGACAGTGGTATTGATGAAATCGGTGGTGCAAGCCGCGTGAAGATCAACGCGAATCGTTGGAGTGCGCCGACCACCATCGTCAACCGATGTAGTGTTCACGCCCAAGTCGCAGGCGCTCCAGCGGTCCGGTCGGCCGTCAAGGCGGTGGAGGGCATCGTTTTATGCCCGTATGGGAGACAGGCGATGGCGCCCCCGCGCCGCTTGAGCCGTCGCGGGCCGATTTGGCGCGCGGTTGTGGATGGTGACGCATGTGGACCTTCACCGCACCGTTCGGGCGCGGGCATTCTCGACCACTTGAGGAGGGAGCGCGCCGGTTGGGAATGGCTTGCGGATCAAGTCCGCCGACCGCCTCCGCTTCCGTGTGCGCATGGTGACGGGGGAGCACCGTCCCGAAGCTCAGCGGTCAAGCGCTCCGCCATCGAGACCACGCGTCACCGGTGGGCCGGGGCGGCGATTGGCGCGCTGGGGAGGATTCGAACCCCCGACCACCTGGTTCGAAGCCAGGGACTCTATCCGCTGAGCTACCAGCGCGCATTTCCGCC
>JANQKA010000564.1 GCA_028281405.1 Hasllibacter sp.
CCAGAACGTCGGCCACCGTGTCGTGCCGCACCCCGGTGTTGGCGAGGACCGGCGTGTCGGGCACCGCGGCCTTGACCGCCTCGAGATCCTCCATCCGCGCCGCTTCTCCGGTGATCGACCCCGAAACGAGGACGGCGTCGGGAATGGAGGAGAACACGACCGAACGCGCGCGTTCCGCCAGGGGCCGCCTGTCCAGGCTGTCGGCGAATTCCGCTGAGATGTTGTGGAACATCGCCACGCCGCGCGCGCCCAAGCGGTCCCGGTAGCGCATCGCCGCCGCGGCGTCGGGCGTCCACAGTCCCATGTCGGACGCGTAGGCTCCGGTGAATATCTCCCTGACGAAGGCGGCGCCGGTGGCGGCCGCCAAAGCCACGGTCGACATCGGATCCCACAGGACGTTGACCCCGAAAGGCGTGGAGATTTCTCCCCTCAGCCGGCCGATGACGTAGGCCATCGCGGCCGTGGAGGCGCGGTCGACCTCGAGCTCGTAGGGGCGGTCGTTCTCGTTGCCGAACATCACCGCGTCGAACCCGGCGTCCTTCAGCGCGGCCAGGTCCGCGCGCGCGCCCTCGACGAGCCCCTCCATTCCCGCTTCGTCGTCGTGCAGCGGCGCTCCGGGAAGCGCTCCCAGATGAACCATGCCGATCACCGGCTTGGCGGTTCCGAAGATTTCCCGAAGCCGCGTCATGCGCCCTCCTTTGGCGAGGCGTCTTCGACGCCGTATTCCAGAAGGAAACAACACGGCGCGGCCGCGGACAAGGCGGGACGGCGGGGAGGCCGCGCCGCCGGATCAGGTCCGGCGATCGAGGGATCGCCTTCGCCGGGATTGGATTCGGCGGTGTTCCGGTAGGTTCCAAAGGGCAATTCCGCGGGCGGCCTTCGGCGGAAGATCTCCTCCGGACGATCCCCGCGGGGCGTCCCGACAACGACGCCCGGGCTAGCGAGGACGGGAGCCCTCAAGCGCGCCCTGGAGGGCCAAGCCAATCTCCAGCTTTGTGGTTTCGGGGATTTCCGATGCCGCGTCACGCGCACTCCATTGGCGAAGGCCCGCGGGTCTCGATTCCCGCGCGATTTCAACAAATCGCCGCCACGGATAGGGGAGGCGATGGAATGACGGCCGAGCGCACCGGACCCTGCCCGACGACGGCGGGATGGATTCGGCGGGGTTCCGGACGATTTAACCGGGCAATCCCTCGGGCGGCCTTCGGCGGAAGATATCCGCCGGACGATCCTTGTATGGCGACTCCAACGACCTCGCCCGGCCAGCGAGGACCGGAGCCCACCAGCGCGCCCTGGTGGTCCAAGACAATCGCCGGCTTCGCGGTGGCGGGGATATCCGATGCCGCGTCAAGCGCACTCCATGGGCGAAGGCCCGCGGATTTCGATTCCCGCGCGACTTCAACAAATCGCCGCCACGGACGGGAGAGGTGATGGAATGAGGGCCGAGCGCACCGGACCCCGCCCGACGGAGGCGGGATGGGATTCGGCGGGGTTCCGGACGGTTTCACCGGGCATTCCAGCGGGCGGCATTCGGCGGAAAATCTCCGCCGGACGATCCCCGCAGGGCGCCCCAACGACCGCGCCCGGGCCAGCGAGGACCGGAGCCCACCAGCGCGCCCTGGTGGTCCAAGACAATCGCCGGCTTCGCGGTTGCGGGGATTTCCGATACCACGGGCCCGCGCTCCCTTGGCGAATCGTCGCCAACACCCCATTCTCCCGAGGAAGCCAACACGGCACCGCGGCGGACAGGGGAGGACGGCATGGCGGCCACGCGCCACTGGGACAGGCTCGGCGACGGTGGAATCACCTTCACGGAGCTGGGATTCGGCACGGCACCCCTGGGCAACCTCTACCGGGCGATTTCCGACGACGACGCCCACGCCCTCCTCGAAGCCGCGTGGGAGGCGGGCGTCCGCTACTACGACACCGCCCCGCTGTACGGGCTGGGCCTGAGCGAAACGCGCCTGAACCGGTTCCTGCGGGACAAGCC
>JANQKA010000566.1 GCA_028281405.1 Hasllibacter sp.
TCCGATGGGACCGCCTTCCGGCGGCTTCTCGGCGACCGGGACGGCGACCACGAACCGCACGGTCCACTTGTACGCTTGCAGTCCCCCGGCGCGCCGCGCGCCGCCGCGCGGTTCCCGGGTGATGGTCAACATCTTCGGTTCGCCGGGCAGGCCGCGGGTCGCGATCACGTCCAGAAACCCGAGTCCCTTGATATACAATTTTCCGTTTTCGTATTTCCATCCCGTGGCGTCGATGCATCCGAACGTGTCGAAGTGATCGAAGCCCTGGAATTTCGGCGGCTTGATTTTCGCGCGCTTCTTCGGATCCTTCTCGTCCTGCAGGCGCTTCCAGTATCGTTTGTAAGAGTCGTGCAGATGCTTGATGGCGTAGCGGTACAGCGAAACCGGCAGCCACCGGTTCTCCGGCGCGGCGTTGAGCCACGCCGTCAGTTCCTTGTATTGATTGTACAGGGTTGGATATTTCCGCTCCTCGTCCCGCCGGATGCCGCCGGGGTTGATCGCAATGAGTTTGTTGTCCCGGCCGTGGACGTACCCGGGATAATGCGCGGCCTTGGCGTCGTGAATCTCGTACAGCCGTTTGTGGTGCAGGAACGCGGCGTGGACCGCGTTCCGGATCTGACGGACTTCCTCCAACGCCCTGGCGAGCAGTTCGTGCTGCTTCGGGTGGAGCCTGAGGTCGAATTTATACGACAGTAAAATCGGCTCAATGTCGTCGGGGATCCCGGGCGCGGGCAATATTTCGGCGACCGGCGTCATCGGAGTCTCGTCGGGGACTCCAGGCATGTCCGGTAGTGTCGACACAGTGTCCATCATATCATCCCGTTGTGTTCCGGCCCCGGGGTAACGACCGCCCCCGGATTCCCCCGCCCGGGCGATCCGCCCGATGAAGGTGATATGGAACCCGCCGCGGCCGTAGTCAAGGGGTTTTACCGCATCCCGACGCTATTCTAAGTATTCCCCATTAATTTCGTAGTCTTCCCTCCCCGCGGCCGCGTCCGCGAGTTCCGCGGCTTCCGCGCGCGCCCATTGGTCCGCGGACGCGGTGCCCGAGACCTTTCCGCCCAGTTCCGACAGTTGCCTGGGGCTGTTCGACATGGACACGCCATGGATGGCGAGGTGGCCGTCGAATTTTTCGGCCATGCGGGCGACCTCGATTTCCACTCCGGTAAGCCGGGCGCCCAGACCAGACTCGAGATTCCCGATTTTCTCCCGAACCTCCTTCATATCCTCACGGTGGCCCACCTCCATGCCTTCCAGTCGCTTCTCCAAGGCCGCCAGATCCTCCCGGCGCCGCGCTTCGTCCTCCCGGCGCTGATTCTCCATGCCTTCCAGTCGCTTCTCCAAGGCAGCCAGATCCTCCCGGCGCCGCGCTTCGTCCTCCCGGCGCTGATTCTCCCAGCGTTCCAGATCCTCCCGGCACTGTTTTTCCAAGCGCTCCCGATCCTCCCGGCGCTGTTTTTCCAAGCGCTCCCGATCCTCCTTGTGGCGCGTCTCCATGCTTTCCAGCAGATTCGCCAAGCGGTCCCGATCCTCGCGAGCCCGCGCCTCGCCGGTTTCGCGTTGCAGTACCAAGTCGCCCTCCACGGATTCCCGACTCCGCTCAAAGGATTCCACCTTCTGATCGGTCGCGCCCGTCCACCTGAAAATTTTGGCGATGGAAAAGAAGTAACGGATGAGGAGGACGCAGAACGCCACGGCCAAGCCCCCCAAACCGACCCAGCCAGCGGCCATGACAACCGTCTCCACCAAGGCGCCACCTTCTCCGGTCATCCTCGCCTCCTTCCCGGAGCTCGCATCCGGCGCCACGATACACACCCCGGCGGCGTGACGCAAGGCGGGAGCGGATTTTCCGGCGCGCCTTCCGCGCCGCCACCGATGCCCGCTTCCATCCGGTCTCGATGCGTCGGGGCGAATCGATCCGGCGGGGTCCGTCGGCTCCGTCCGCAGCGCCCCAAGTCCGTCGAGGGCCAAGCGGGAGTGGCGTCCGGCGGCGGCGGTTTGATCCCGCTCAGCATTCCCGCCCCTCGCGGGCGCCGTCGTTCGGCGCCGCACAGTTCGACGGGCGCGCTCCTTCCCGGGCTTCCGGCGATGGGTGGTGGACGGTCGCGCGCGCGGGGGGCGGTTCGACTCATTTGAATACGGCGGACCCGAAGACGGCGGACGGTCGCGCGAGCGGGGGGCGGTTCTCGCCGGCCGGGCGTCAGCCGTTCGGGGCAACCCGGACGGTTGTGGCGCGGGGACGGTTCGTATTCGTCGGCGGAAAAGAGGTAGTCTTTCACGGTCGGTCGCGCGCCGGGGGCGGTTCTCACCGGCCGGGCGTCAGCCGTTCGAGCAACCCGGACGGTCGCGCGCGCGGGGGCGGTTCGTATTCACCCTCAGGGCGGGATGCGACAAGGCAGGACGGTCGCGCGCCGGGGGCGGTTCTCGCCGGCCGGGCGTCAGCCGTTCGGGGCAACCCGGACGGTTGTGGCGCGGGGACGGTTCGAATTCACCCTCAGGGCGGGATGCGGCATGGCTGGACGGTCGCGCGCCGGGGGCGGTTCTCACCGGCCGGGCGTCAGCCGTTCGGGGCAACCCGGACGGTCGCGCGCGGGGGCGGTTCGAATTCACCCTCAGGGCGGGATGCGGCAAGGCTGGACGGTCGCGCGCTGGGGCGGTTC
>JANQKA010000567.1 GCA_028281405.1 Hasllibacter sp.
CCGTGCGCTGAGGCGGTCCACCCCCGGAAGCCGGGGGAAGGCTCCCGCCGCGGCCAACGCTCATCTTCGGGTTTGCGCCCGGGAGCGGTACGGGTAGACTGAACCGGCTCACCGCGCCCGGGGGAAAGCTTGTCCACATTCGACAGATACATGGTGTCGCAGCTCTCGATGACGTTCGGCTTCTTCGCCTTCATACTCATCAGCGTCTACTGGGTGAATCGGGCCATCAGGCTGCTTGACCGATTGATCGGATCGGGACAGTCGATGTGGGTTTTCCTCCAGTTCACCGCGCTGACCCTGCCCAACGTCATCCTGCTGGTGCTGCCCATCGCCGCCTTCGTGGCGTCGGTCTACGTCTCGAACCGCCTGATCTCCGATTCGGAGATGGTCGTGATGCAATCCGCCGGACAATCGGCTTGGCACCTGTTGCGCCCGGCGGCGATTTTCGGCCTCGGCGTGGCGCTCCTGATGTCGCTTCTCTCGCATTTCCTCGTGCCGCAGTCGCGGATCGAACTTCAACGGATGGGCGAGCAGGTGTCCCGGAACGTGGAGGCGAGGTTCCTCACCGAGGGGGAATACCTGCACCCGTCCTACGGACTGACGCTCTACATCCGCGAGGTCACCGAACAGGGCGAGCTTCTCGACATCCTTCTTTCCGACCAGCGCGGAAGCGGCTCCAGAACGCTGCATCTCTCCAAGAAGGCGTTCATCGTCGACAACGGCGGCGGGCCGCAGCTGATCATGCTCGACGGAGTCTCGCAAACGTTGTCCAAGGACGACCGGGTGCTCTCGACCATACGTTTCGAAGACTTCTCGTACGACATGAGCGAGATGATCCCCGACCGGAGAAATTCCCCGCCCGGCGTCAGGGAAATGTCCACCGGACGGCTTCTCGCCGCGTCGGAGGAGGACCGGAAGATGACGGGCGCGTCCCGGGCCGAGTTCCTGGCCGAGGCCCACACGCGCTTCGCCCAGCCGCTCCTGGGTTTGACGCTCACCATGATCGGCGCGGCGACCCTGATGCTCGGTGGCTTTTCCCGCTTCGGCGTGGGAAAGCAGATCCTCGCCGCCGTCGTCCTCGTGATTCTCGTCCAGATGATCAACAACATGGCGGTGAACGCGGCGCGCGACAACGACAGGCTGTGGAGCGCGCTGTATACTCCGGCGATATTCGGCATCGCGGTCTCGATGCTGGTGGCGTGGCGGGCGACCCTGCCCGCGTTCCGGAAACGGGGCGCGCGATGATCCTGCACCTCTACTTCACGCGCAAGTTCCTGATCAACTTCGGCCTCGTCTCGCTGGTGTTCGCCGGAGTGGTCGTGCTCACGGACATGGTGGAGAACATCAGGCGCTTCGACGACGATGTCGTCGGCGTCCGCCAAGCGTTCGAACTCGCGCTTCTGCACGCGCCGAGCATCCTCTACCAAATACTGCCGCTGCTGGTCGTCCTGTCCTCCCTGAGCATGTTCCTGGGCCTGGCGCGGACATCCGAACTCGTGGTCACACGCGCCGCCGGGAGGTCCGCCATCCGGGCGCTGTTGGCTCCCGCCATCACCGCGGCTACGCTGGGCGTCTTGGCCGTGTCCATCTGGAATCCCATTTCGGCGGCCACGGAGAAGCACCACGCGGTCGTCGTCGCCCGCTATGAGAGCGGCACCACCTCGACCGTCTCCGTCACCGCCGAGGGCCTGTGGCTCCGCCAGGCGGACCGGCGCGGACAAACGGTGATCCACGCCCGGCGCACGAACGGCGAGGGCACGGAATTGGACGACGTGACATTCCTCGGTTTCGACCACGACTTCAACCAGACCTTCCGCATAGCCGCCGACCGGGCCGTCCTAGGTCCGGGCGGTTGGATGACCACCAACGCCAAAAGATGGGCGTTCGACGTGTCGAATCCCGAGAGCGCGGCCGAGACCCACGAGGCGCTTGTCATCCCGTCCGAACTGACGCGGGATACCATCAGGGACAGCTTCGGCGCTCCCTCCGAGATCCCGATCTGGGAACTGCCCTCCTTCATCGCCGAAATGGAGGAAAAGGGATTCGCCGCCAGGAGCCACAAGGTTTGGTTCTGGATGGAGATGGCGCAGCCGCTGCTGTTGACCGCGATGGTGATGATCGCCGCGGGGTTCACCATGCGCCACACGCGTCTGGGGCGCACCGGCATAATGGTGCTGTTCGCGCTGATGTTCGGCTTCGGGTTGTTCTTTCTGAAAAATTTCACGCAGGTGCTCGGCGAGAACGGGCAAATCCCGATTCTCCTCGCGGCCTGGTCGCCGCCCCTGGCCGGCATATTCCTGTCCCTGGGCCTGTTGTTCCGCACGGAGGACGGATGATCCGGGTTCCGCTCCGTCCGATGTTATTCGCCCTCTGGCTCGCGGCCTCGGCGGCGCACGCCCAAGACGAAAGGGAAGGCCAGGCGGCATCGCTGGTGGCGGACAATGTCGCCGTCGTCGGCGAAAACGTCATCGTCGCGTCCGGCAACGTCGAAGTGTTCCACGGCGACATCCACCTGCGCGCGCGCTCCATCCGTTTCGACGACGCGACCGGACGGCTTTCGATCGAGGGCCCGATCACACTGACCAACGGGCCGGAAATCACACTGCTCGCCGAACAGGCCGAACTGGACGCCGATATCGAAAACGGCATACTTCTCGGCGCGCGCATGATGCTCAATCAACAGTTTCAGATCGCGAGCGCCGAGGCGGCGCTTCTGAACGGCCGTCACACGCGGTTCCACAAGACGGTCGCGTCCTCCTGCGAGGTCTGCGCGCGGAATCCGGTTCCGCTTTGGTCGATCCGGGCCCGGGAGATCATTCACGACAAGGAGACGCGGCGCATCCACTTCACCAACGCGCAGTTCCGCGTGGTCAACGTGCCCATCGCCCATCTCCCGCGCCTGAGCCTGCCCGACCCCACGGTGAAACGCGCCACCGGCTTCCTGAGGCCCGAGATCCAAGTTTCCGACAAACTCGGCGCCGGAATCAAGACACCCTACTTCATCGTCATCGACCCTTCGCGCGACCTCACCCTCACGCCCTTCGTCACCACATCCGGATCCCGCACGCTCGAAGCGCGGTACCGGCAGGCCTTCACCTGGGGCAACCTTCTGGTCGAGGGGGCGAGCACCGACGACGACATCCGCGATGGTGAGGAGGGGCCGCGCGGTTTTTTGCACATCGCCGCCAACGCCGCCCTTCCGCGCGACTTCGAATTGGCCTTCGACCTGGAAAGCGTGTCGGACCCGGAGTATCCGGTTCAGTACGGATACCCTTACACGGACACGCTCGAGACCAGCCTGGTGGCGTCGAGAACCCGGGAGGACGAGCACGTCTCCGCCGGCGGGACCCTCTACGAAAGCCTCCGTCCCGGCGACAACAACTCCGTGCTGCCAACCCGGGTCGCGGACGGCGTGGTCGTCCGGCGCGTCCGCCCGGCCCGCCTCGGAGGCCTCGCAGAATTCCGATTGGCCGCCCACAACCATCACCGCAATTCCGACGCGGACGGCGAGGGACGCGACATCGACCGCCTGTCGGGCGAGTTGGATTGGCGCAGATCCTGGATCATTGCCGGCGGCTTCGTCGGTTCCACCCAGACGCTGTTCAACGCGTCGAGGTACGACGTCGACGACGATTCGTCCTTTCCCACCTCCCTGGGCCGCGAATACGCCATGGGCGCGGCCGAATTGAGGCTTCCCCTCGTGGCTCCGGCCGACCGCGGAAACCACCTGCTCGAGCCCGTCGTTCAGGTCGTCGCGGCCCCCGACAGCGTGACCGAAGCGCCGAACGACGACAGTCATATCGTGGAGTTCGACGAAGGGAACCTGTATTCCTTCAGCCGCTTCCCCGGCGAGGACGGGGTGGAACTCGGCAACCGGGCGAATTTCGGCGTGGCCTACACGCGCCACGTTTCCACGGGATGGAACCTCGGCCTGTCGCTCGGACGCGTGATCCGCGAGAGGGATTTGAACCAGTTCACCGCCGCCTCCGGGCTCGACAGCCGCTCCTCCGATTGGTTGACGACCGCGAAGCTGGAGACCCGGGCGGGATTGTCGGCCACCAACAGGGCCGTTGTCGACGACGACTCGACCATCATCCGGAACGAGCTCGAGGTCATTTGGTCCGACGAGGATTTCGACATTTCTTCGGCCTATACCTGGCTGGAAGCCGACGTGACCGAGAACCGCGCGCGGGACACCAGCGAGTTGGCGGTTCTCAGCGAGTACCAACTGACGGGAAATTGGAGCGCCCGGGGGGACGTCCGCTACGACTTCGAGGCCGACCGTGCGACGGCGAGCACGTTGGGGTTCGGTTACGGCAACGAATGCATCGACGTGGAATTCGATATCACGAGGACGTATTCGGCGACGACCCGGGAGGACACGAACAATTTCAGCCTGCGGATATCCCTCGGCGGGATAGGAGAATCCGGAACCCGGGCCCGTGGCGTCTGCCGCAATTATTGAGGAATACTTAGAATGGCGCCGGGACGTGGGGAAACCCCTTGACGATGGCCGCGGCGGGTTCCATATCACCCTCATCGGGCGGATCGCCCGGGCGGAGGAATCCGGGGGCGGTCGTTCCCCGGAGCCGGAACACAACGGGATGATATGATGGACACGGTGTCGACACTGCCGGACACGCCCGGAGTCTTGGACGAGGCTCCGATGACGCCGGTCGCCGAGATATTGCCCGCCGCCCGGAACCCCGACGACGTCGAGACGATATTCCTGTCGTACAAATTCGACCTGAGGCTCCACCCGAAGCAGCACGAGCTGCTCGCCAGGGCGCTGGAGGATGTCCGTCAGATCCGGAACGCGGTCCACGCCTCGTTCCTGCACCACAAACGGCTTTACGAGATTCACGACGCCAAGACCGCGCATTATCCCGGATACATCCACGGAAGGGACAACAAACTCATCGCGATCAACCCCGGCGGCATCCGGCGGGACGAGGAGCGGAAATATCCAACCCTGTACAATCAATACAAGGAGCTGACGGCGTGGCTCAACGACGCGCAGGGGAACCGGTGGCTGCCGGTTTCGCTGTACCGCTCCGCCATCAAGCACCTGCACGACTCGTACAAACTATATTGGAAACGCCTGGAGAACGAGAAGGACCCGAAGAAGCGCGCCAAAATCAAGCCGCCGAAATTCCAGGGCTTCGATTATTTCAACACGTTCGGATGCCTGGACAAAAATGGATGGAAATACGAAAACGGCAAGTTGTACATCGATGGAATCGGATTTCTGGACGTGATCGCGACCCGCGACCTACCGGGTGTCCCGAAGACATTCACCATCACCCGCGAGCCGCGCGGCGGGGCGCGGCGCGCCGGGGGACTGCAAGCGTACAAGTGGACCGTGCGGTTCGTGGTCGCCGTCCCGGTCGCCGAGAAGCCGCCGGAAGGCGGTCCCATCGGA
>JANQKA010000582.1 GCA_028281405.1 Hasllibacter sp.
CCATCGAACGCGTCCCGGTCGGGCGACGTCATGACCGTGCGGACCCGCAACACACGCACACGGTTGATGTCGCTGATGAAGTCTTCGATGTAGGGATCCGCCGGATTGAGAATGATATGTTGCGGTTCACCCCGCTGAACCACCGCCCCGTCCTTCAAGATCACCAGATGATCGGCCAACCGGAGGGCTTCGTCGAGGTCGTGCGTTATGAACACGACGGTCTTTTTCAACTCCTTGTGCAACTCCAGCAGCAGCCCCTGCATGTCCGTCCGGATCAGCGGGTCGAGGGCGGAGAAGGCTTCGTCCATCAGCATGATGTCGGTGTTCGCCGTCAGGGCGCGGGCGATTCCCACGCGTTGCTGCATTCCACCGGAAAGTTGCGAAGGATAATGGTCCCCGCAGCCTTCGAGGCCCACGCGCGCGAGCCAGCCAAGCGCCTCCTCCCTCCGACGGGAGGTCTCCGCCCCTTGGACGGAGAGCGGCATCTCGGTGTTCTCGAGCACGGTTCGGTGGGGCATGAGGCCGAACTTCTGGAACACCATCGACATCTTCTTCTGACGGAGTTCCCGCATGTCGGCCGCGCCGAGCCGCATCACGTTCACCCCGTCAACGAGGATTTCGCCGGCGGTGGGGTCGATCAGGCGGTTCAGGTGGCGGATCAGCGTCGACTTGCCCGATCCGGACAGGCCCATGATCACCGTGATCTCGCCGGATATCATTTCCAGATTGATGTCGTTCAATCCGAGCACATGCGCGTGCCGCTCGAGCAGCGTGGGCTTGTCGAGACCGTCCCTGACCTTTTCGACCATCTCTTCCGAGCGCGGCCCGAAGATCTTGTAGAGGCCGCGGACAGTGACCTTGGCTGTCGCCGCGCTTCCGGTCACCGAGCGCCGCGATGCTTGTCGACCCTCGACAGGGCCGCCTTGGAGACGCGGTCGAGAATCACGGCCAGAAGAACGATCCCGAGGCCGGCGACGATGCCCACTCCGAGTTCGAGATTGCGGATACCGCGAAGCACCAGGACGCCGAGTCCCGGCGCGGAAACGAGGGAGGCGATGACCACCATCGCGAGGCTCATCATGATGGTCTGGTTCACTCCCGCCATGATGTTCGGCAGCGCGAGGGGCAGTTCGACCCGGGCCAGTTTCTGCCACGCGCTCATGCCGAACGCGTCCGCGGCCTCGATCACGTCCCCGTCGACGAGTCTGACGCCGAGATCGGTGAGCCGGATGACGGGCACGATCGCGTAGAGGATGATCGCGATCCCGTAGAGCTTCGGCTCGGTCACGGAAAACAGGAATATCAAGGGAATCAAATACACGAAGGTCGGCAGGGTCTGAAGCAGGTCGAGGATCGGAACGATCAGGCGTTGCGCCGTGTCCGATTTCGACATCAGGATGCCGATCGGCACCCCGAACAGCACCGACAGGCCTGTGCATACGAAGATGATCGCGAGGGTCTGCATGGCGACGTCGTAATGATCGATGGCTCCGAAGAACAACAGGACGCCCGCGACGAAGGCCGTCACTCCGACGGACCTGCTGACCAGCCAGGAGACGATCACGAGCAGCGGGATCAGGAGCCACCACGGCGCGGCCTCGAAGCCACCGAGCGCGGCCTCGAGCAGCCAAGAAAGCGGCTGGGTCGCCGGGTCGAGAATCCACTTCGCCTGATCGCGGATGTCGAGGAAGCCCGTTTCGATTCCTTCGGTCAGATCCCGCGTCTGGGGAATACGGGCGCAGCTTTCGTGTAGATTGTCGAGCGAGGGGAAGGGGAACCCTCCGCCGTCGGCGTCTCCGCCGCCCGCCCGCTCGAGGAGCTGGGCCATGGACATCGGCGCGTCCTGTTTGTCGGCGTCGCACCATGGGCGCAGGCCGACCGCGTCGAACAGGCTTTCGTAGGCCGCCACGGATCCTTCTCCTTCTCCGGGGGCCGCGGCCTCCGGCTCGGATGTGGGGCGCCCCCGCTCCGCGCGGGGGCGCCGCGCGTCACTTCAGCAGCGCGGAGAGGTTTTCGCGCGCGTCGTCGTCGAGCCAATCGGCCCAGACGTCCTGATAGTTGCTGAGGAAGTAGACCGCCGTTTCCTCGTTGTCGGCCCCCTGCGCCTCCTGCCACGCGAGGATTTCGTTCATCTGGTCGTTCGTGAACGAGAGATTCCTCATCAATTCGGCCACCGCGGGCTCGCGCCCCACGAAATCCTTGGTCGCCGTGGTCACAACGTCCGCCCGGGGATAGGAAGAGAGGCCGGGGGTGGGGCAGTCCTCGGCGGCGTTGCAGTTGTGCGTCGCCTCGTCGTAGGGCCCGAGTTCGACCATGGTCATCGGATAGGATCCCAGAACGCTGGTGGGAGCCCAGTAGTATCCGAACCACGGCTCCTCGCCCTCGTACGCGGCGGCGATGGATGTCGCCAGCGTCTCTCCGGATCCGTGCTGGAACCGCTCGACGCCGGACTCCACCAACCTGGAGGCCTTGAAGTTGTTGTTGTTGGTCACGTCGCACCCCCATCCGGCGGGGCAGTCGTGAAACCGGCCGCCGACCAGGTCGGGATTGGCCCTGATGCCCTCGATCGTCGTCAGTTCGGGATGCTCGTCCGCGAGGTACTTCGGGATCCACCAACCCTCGACGCCTCCGTCCGACAGCACCTTCGACAGCTCGACCACTTTGCCATCGGCCTTCAGGTCGAAGTAGACGGGGGTGTAGATCGTCCAAAGCTCGGTGACGATGTCGGGCTTGCCGGTCTCGGCGAGCGAGGCGATCGCGGGGACCGTGGTCGTCGGCACGGTCTGAACCGTGCAACCGTACCCCTGTTCCATCAGGAACTTCGCGACGTGGGTGACGACCTGGGACGACGCCCAGTCCATCTCGGTGATCGATACTTCGCCGCAATCGGCGGCGGCGCCCGTGGCTCCGGCTGCGCCCAAGGCCAGCACGGAGGCGAATGCGATTCTCTTCATGGTTACTTACTCCCTGTTGGCCCTCTCGGGCGGGTCGGTT
>JANQKA010000591.1 GCA_028281405.1 Hasllibacter sp.
GTCGAAGCCCATCCCCTCGATGACGGGACGGACGATTTCGACGAGGCGCCGTTCGATGGAGGATTTAGCGACAAGGTCGGTCATGGTGTTCGCCGGAACTGTTATAGCGGGCCGCGCGGCCCGCTTCGTATCCGGTGGAGCATTGGGCTTGGACACCCGCGCTGCCGCTGTGGGGATCCATATAGGCGCATGGCGGGGCGGTGGCAAGGAGATTTCGGCGACGGAATTTCGGCCTTGCCCGGAGGCGGCGCCCGGTATCGGCGCGCCCGCCTGGAACCGTTGCGTCCCCGCGCGGCGGAGCGGCGGGACGCCAGCTCCGAACGACCATTCAAGCCGCCGCCGCGGGCACGGCGGGGGTCGGCTCAGCCCCGGGACATCCATCCGCGGAACGCGGACGGGTGATTCGGGACCGATTTCGGGGCGCGGTTCGCCGGCGCGGGCCGTCCCGCCGACTGCCGTGGTCGTCCGGGCCGGCGTGGAAATCTTTGTCCACGGAATTGTGGTGCCCGCGGTTTCGATGGAATCGATGGCGTGGGCCGCGTGGGTCTCGTCGCGAATCGTTGGAGGACGCCGACCACCAACGTCGAACGGTGTCGTGTTCACGCCCGAGTCGCCGGCGGTCCAACGCCTCCGGGCGTCGGCTCTGCCCCGGGCCATCCATCCGAGGAACGCGGGCGGGTGATTCGGGACGGCTTTCGGCGCGCGGTTTGCGGGCGCGGGCGTCCCGCCGCCTGCCCGCGGTTGCCCGGGCGGCGCGGAATTCGTTGTCCACGGATTTGTAGCGCACGTTGTTTCGATGGAATCGGTAGCGCGGGCCGCGTGGGGTCTCGACGCGAATCGTTGGAGGACGCCGACCATCATTGCCAACCGGTGTCGTGTTCACGCCCGAGTCGCCAGCGCTCCAACGTCGCCGGGCGTCCCGGGCGTTGGCTACGCCCCGGGTCATCCATTCGAGGAACGCGGGCGGGTGATTCGGAATCGCTTTGCGGCGCGAGGTCCGCGAGCGCGGCCGTCCCGCCGCCCGCCGCCGTCTCCCGGTTTGGCGCGGAAATCTTTGTCCACGGATTCGATTAGGGCCTGTTGACATTCAAATCGCGGAATTCAACATCACCGCATGGCGCTGTCGGGCCGTGTAGTTGGAGTCGGTCTTGTCAATTTCGGTCGCGATCCCCATGATTTCTTGATCTTACGAAGAAATTTTCGATCCGGCGACGCAACATGAACATCTCAACTTTGTGGTCCCTCCGCACCTTAGGGTTGCCTATGGGCGGAATCACGGTTTTTACTTTCGGACCACGCTCGCCGAGTGTGTCCAGCAGCCGGTCGGCGTCGTGCGCCTAGTCCGCAATTAACGCTTCGAAAGAGATGCCTTCGATCGGCGAATCGACCTTCTCGGATTACGCGCTTGGCCGGGGAACGGCACGAAATTGATCAACCTGCCGAGCACTTTGGCGAGCACGATGTATTCGGAGGTCAACCCGCCGGTGACCTGGCGATGGCCCGTGCGCCGAAATCCATCCCGGACCCGTTCTTATGACATGAAATCAGACGGGATCCAAGTTGGACTACGGCTTTGAAATAAAATTCATTCAACTCCGTTCGTGACCGGATGTCCAATAGCGGGAATTACTCCTAGCACCTTCCGAAATTAATTTTCCGGAATCTATAAGTTCTTTTATGTGGCGATTGAAAATGCTCTTAGCAACATGTAATTTCATACGAGATCGAATATCGCCTTTTTGAGAACCGGGATTTTTTTCCACATCCTCCACTATCATTTTTTGAATATACGAAGCAATCCCTCTCTCTAGTCCCGCAGGATAATCCACCAGTTCCAGTATTGCCAGTGTTTCGGCGTGGTCAAAGTCGAACATATACTTTGTGGGGCGAGAGCTATTCAAAACCTTTACCACTCCGCTGTCAATGAGTCTACGAGTCCAAAATGTTATTTCGCTAGGCCTGTCAATATTCAAGTAATCACAAAATTCCACATCGGATAGTTCACCATTCCGAGCAATTAGTCCAAGCGCAATTCGTTCACGTTGTTCCAAACGAAGTAATTCGCTCACTTTCGCAATGACCTCGACAATCTCCGGCTTGAATATTCCACGCTTCACCACCACGGTGACACTATCATCGCGTTCAATGATTTCCGGCAATTCGCGCCCCTGAGATAGAAGAATCTCATATAATTTATCAATACCGCTTCCTTCGCGTTCCATGAGACCCACGTCATGAAACAATCGGGCGAGATTTTCGTTTCGACGCACGGTTTTGTGCAAAGCGTTTTGCGGCGTCACGCCAAGAGGCAATCGACCTGGGTTCGTAATTTCCAAACGATCCAGGTATAATTTAATATATACACCACCTCTCTGCGTGTAGGGACGGTGAACGAACGCATTGACAAGCAGTTCCCTCACCAGCTCTTCCGCGAACACGGGAATTGATCGGCGATACATGCCGCTCGACACTTCAAAGGTTTCAAGAAAATCAGGAATTTCACTCCAAATAACCCTGGAAAGGTCAATCGGATTCAGTGAATGGTCGTCCCACGATATTTTATTTCTCTTTTCGTTGTATTCATTGTACTTAATGAACTGCACTATTGGTGCGGTGCCCAATCTCGCCCGTCCATGATGGTTTCCAACACAGAGCAGGCCAAGGTTGGTTAGAAAATCTCCTTCGGCCAAGTGATAATGATCAAGCAGCTCATGGGAGGTCTTTTGTTTCACTGATGGTTTCACGCGGTCGGAAGACTTTATGGACTCGATCAATTCCTCGACCTTTTCCGGGTCGGCCATATCACGATTAATTCCCAATGAAGTTTGGCTTTCCCAGGAATAACCCGCTCGCTCATTGGCGAGGCGCAAAATTTCGTCACCCAATATGGGCTTGCAGGAATCGCCGATCCTGACATAAAATTTTCCATCGGTGGTTGATGCCGCGCCATCCGATTTGGCGATTTTCAATTCGATAAACTCCGCCTTGTTATCCGCCACGGAGATTTCCGG
>JANQKA010000607.1 GCA_028281405.1 Hasllibacter sp.
TTCCCCGAAAGCGCCCGGGCGCGCCGAATCGCCTCGCCCAACCATCGCGGATTACCTATGATCGGGGAGACCGGACAAGGATCCCCGGGCGGGGCCCCGCGCCCCGCCCGACCATCTTCATTTCAAGCGAGGCAATACAGTGGAATTCGGCCCCCATCTGCTGCTGGCCGTTATCGAAGGGGCGGTGACGGCGGCGGTCCTTTCGCTGACCGCCATCGGATTAAGCTTGGTGTTCGGCGTCATGCGCGTGGTGAACGTCGCGCACGGCGAATTCTTCATGCTCGGGGCCGTGTTCTCCTGGTTCATCGCGTCCGCGTTCGGCGCGCATCCGGCGGTTGGGTTCGCCGCGGCCGTCCTGGCGGCGCCGCTCATCGTCGGAGCGCTCGCCGCGGGCGCCGACCGCCTGATCCTACGGCGAATCGAATATGATCCCGAACGCACCATCGTCGCGACGATCGGTTTGCTCTACATCATCCAGCAATCCACGCTGATGACCTTCGGACCGGACGCGCGGCCGGTCGCGCCTCCCTTCAACTCGGTGATCGCGATTCCCTGGTTCGGATTCGGCGAGGACGGACTGGAGACGTATTGGCCCTGGGGCCTCGGCGTCACGAGCTACAAACTCTTCGTGATCTTCGCCGCCGCCGCGGTTCTGACCGGGGTCCGGCTTCTGACGACCCGGACCAAATTCGGCTTGATCATGCGGGCGACCCAGCAGGACCGGGAGATGAGCCAAGCCTTCGGGGTGCCGGTTTCCCGGGTCTACGCCCAAGTGTTCGGCTTGGGCGCCGCGCTCGCCGCGGTCGGAGCCGCGCTCGTCGTGCCAATCCAACAAGCGCACTATCTGATGGGGCACGACCCGCTTCTATTGTCCTTCGTCGTCGTGATCATCGGAGGCCTCGGCAGCCTTCCGGGAACGATGATCGCCGCCGTTCTCATCGGCATGACCGACGGGATCGTCTCGGTGTTCTTTTCGCCGACCCTCGCCAAGATCATCGCGACCCTCGCCGTGGGCATGGTGCTCGTGTTCCGCCCGCGCGGATTGATGGGAAAGGCCCCGTCATGACGGACTCACGTAAATCCCTCGCGCTGCATCTCGGAGTGGTCGCGCTTTTGGCCGCCTCCTTCTTCGTCCTTCCGGAATATCATGTGGGCGCCCTCGCGCGGATCATGGTGCTGGCGGTTTACGCCATCGGCTACAACATACTCTTCGGTTACGCGGGGCTCCTGAGCCTCGGCCACGCGCTGTTTTTCGCCGCGGGAATGTACGGATTCGGATTGTCGGTCAATCTCGGCGGCGTTCCGGCGGGGCCCGCCTTGGCCTTGGGCGCGTTGACGGCTTTCCTGACCTCGGCCGTCGTCGGCTTCCTCGCCCTGCGCACCAAGGGCGTCGCGTTCATGATCGTGACCCTGATGTTCGCTCAGGCGGGGTACTTGGCGATTCTCCACTTCGGGGCCGTCACCCGCGGCGACGAGGGATTCGTCATCGAGCGGGCCAGCCGGACGCTTTTCGGGCTGGACATGGCGGACGACCGGGCGCGCTTCTGGGCGGCGCTGGTTCTCTTCTCCGTTTGCTTCGCCGGGTCGGCGGCCATGGTGAAGTCCCGGTTCGGCCGCGCCTTGATCGCCGTGAGGGAGAACGAGGAGCGCGCCCGAATGCTGGGCTACGACACCCACCGTCTGAAACTGGCCGCGGTGCTGCTGTCCGGCACGCTTTCGGGAGTTGGCGGCGCGGCCTACGCGCTGCTCTTCGGCTACGTTGGCGCGACATTCGCGACGGCGCAGTATTCGATATTTCCGCTTCTCTGGGTGCTTCTCGGCGGCGCGGGAACCGTTGTCGGGCCCCTTATCGGAGTATTGTTCATGTTCCATCTGATCGACCTGTCGAGCGGCCTGACGGACGCCTATCTGTTGATCGTCGGCGTCGCCTTGCTGCTCCTGTGCCTGTTCGCGCCGAAGGGACTGGCGGGAGAGGTCCGCGCGAGGGGGTTGAGATGGCTTCCATGAACATACTCGAGACCCGGGGTCTGACCAAGGTGTTCGGCGGGGTCAAGGCGAACTCCGATATCGATTTCCAGTTGCCGTACGGGGAGACGATGGCTCTGATCGGGCCGAACGGCGCCGGCAAATCGACCTTCGTCGGCATGCTTTGCGGCAGGATTCCGGCGACCTCGGGGCGGGTGTATTTCAAAGGCCGGGACATCAGTTCCGCACCAGCGCACAAACGCATCGCGATGGGCATCGCCTACACGTTCCAAATCACCTCGATCTTTTCGAATCTCCCCGTCCGGGAGAATGTCGCGCTCGCGGCCCGCCGTGGAAGCAACGTCCCGGAAGCGGAAACGCTCGCGAAGGTCGACGGGGTTCTAGAAAGGGTCGGCCTGATCGACCGGGCGGAACAGGTCGGCGGCGACCTCAGCTACGGGCACCAACGCGTCCTGGAGATCGCGATGGGTCTGGTTCAAGAACCGGATCTGTTCATTCTCGACGAGCCCACCCAAGGGTTGGCCGAGTCGGAGGTGACGGAATTCGTCGACCTCGTCAACGGGCTGAAGGGCCGGACCACCATCCTTCTGATCGAACACAACATGAATGTCGTGGCGCGCACGGCCCAATCCATCACCGTATTGAATTCCGGCGGGATTCTGGCGAGCGGTTCCCCGGATGAGGTTCGCGCAAACGAAGCCGTTCAGGCCGCCTATCTGGGGACGGGCGGTGCTTGAGCTCCAGAACATCCATGCCGGCTACGGCAAGGTCAAGGTTTTGTTCGGCATCGAACTGCGCGCGAAGCCGGGGGAGGTCGTTTGCCTTCTCGGGCGGAACGGGGCGGGCAAATCCACCGTGATGAAGACGATCATGGGACTGCTGCCGCTGTCGGCGGGGCGTGTCGTGTTCGAGGGGTCCGACCTTGGAAAGTTGCCCGCGCACGAAATTCCGAAACGGCGGATCGGTTACGTCCCTCAGGGCCGGCGGTTGTTTCCGGAATTGTCGGTCGCCGAAAACATCGAAATGGGGCTGCTGCCCCGCGGCGGCGGGGAGGACGTGCGCGAGCGGGCGCTGGAAATGTTCCCGCGCCTGCGTGAGCGTCTCGCGCAGCGCGCCGACACCCTGTCCGGGGGAGAACAACAGATGTTGGCCATCGCCCGGGCGCTGTGCGTCGAACCGAAAGCGCTCCTTCTCGACGAGCCGACCGAGGGACTGCAACCCTCGATGATCGAGTTGATTCGCGACGTGATCATCCGGATGAAGCGGGAAGGCCTCGCCGTGATCCTCGTCGAGCAGCGCGTGGACGCGATCCTGTCGCTCGCCGACCACGCGGTGTTCATCGAGCATGGCCGGAACGCCGAGACCCTTTCCGC
>JANQKA010000678.1 GCA_028281405.1 Hasllibacter sp.
CCGAACGCGCGCCAGCGCTCCGGCCCCGGTGGTGAATACGTCAAGCCCGTGACAGTCAACCGCATCCGGGGTGGATGCGGGTGAAGCCCGTTGCCTGTCTCGAAATTTGTGGATGGGATGGATCGCATCTCGCTCACATCTGTGGTTCCCGCCCACGATACGGGGTGGCCTCCCGGTCGTCCAGCGGAGAATCGAGGCGGATGACTGTTTCGGGGTTCCGCCGCGGCGGGAACAAATGTGCGTTCGTCGGTTTTCCGGGCGCCTCGCGACGCCGAGAATTCCGCGCCGGGACGCTTCATTCCTTCCGGGATTATCCGACGTCGTCAATTTGGCGGGCGGTCGATTTTTTTCTCCGCAGATATCGCCTCAGGCGCCAGTCGACCAGTTCGGACGCGAGCCCGGCGAGCGCCTCCCGCCCATCTTCGCCGAAGGTGGTCGCGAACGTGTCCCCGTCCAATTCGAACCATTGGGTCTTCGCCAAATTCTTGAGTGGATGATTTTCGAGCGTCCCGCGCAGGCGTTCGGGTTTGTCGGGATCCGGCGTCAAGTCCGCCATGATCAACGGGTTGCGGCGGGCGAGCCGCGCGACGCGTTCGGTCAGTTTGGCGACCTCAATCCGTCCCGGAAATTCTCCACATTCGATCATGGCGCGCAGGACGAGCATTTTGTAGCTCTTTGTCATCGGCGTTTTTTCAATCTCGCGCAGGACATCGCGGCGCGCCTCCCAGGCCGCGCGCTCCGCCTGATTCAAATCCCCCATTTCGGCGACGAATCCCAGCCAGCCGGAATCGCCGGCCCGCCCGGGATTGAATTTTTCGTTCTCGTTCTCCATCTCCGACGCGGTGGGCCGACGCCCGCGGCGCGCGCGGAACTCGAGGTAGAACGAAGCCAGCTCTTCGGCGGGGCGCGGTCGGGGAATCAGCGCTTCGAGGATATCCAGTGCGGCGAGTTCGTATTTGACTTCGCAGCCGGTCGGCCAATCGAACTCTCCGATCCTCACGGCGTGGAGCGCCATCCGGAGCGCGGCCTCGCCCGCGCCGGCCCTCAGGAGGGTGCGCGCCTTGTTCAGGAACGCTCGATGGTTGCCGATGAAGTCGACAACCGCCAAATGGGTTTTGCCCGCTGCCCGGCGAAGGCCGCGGCCGAGCTGCTGCAGCCAGATCACCGGGCTCTCCGTGGGTCGGAGCATCAGAACGGTGTCGACCGACGGCAGGTCCACGCCTTCGTTGAACATGTCCACGGCGAAAATGATGTCGAGGTGGCCGTCCTCCAGGGCGTTCAATGAACTCGACCGCGGCTGGGAGCCTTCGCCGGAATGGACCGCGGCGGCCCTGAGGCCTTTCTCCCGGGCGAATTCTGCCATGAAATCGGCGTGGCGGCGGGAAACGCAGAACCCGAGGGTTCTGCTTCCCCCATGCTTGTCCAACTGTTCCAACGCGTTTTCGGCCCGGACCCGGGTCGCCACCGCCTTTGTCAGTTCCTCTTCGTCGAAGCGTCCTGCGCGCCATGGAATCGATGAATACTCCACCGGATCCGGAACTCCGAAGTACCGGAAGGGAGACAGGAGTTCCCTGTCGATTCCCGACCAGAGGCCGCATTCGTAGACGAGATTTTCCTCGCAAAGGCCCAAAATGTCGCCGTGATCGCGGCGGTCGGGGGTCGCGGTCAGGCCGAGCAGGAAGCCGGGCGTGAAATGATCGATGACGCGCCGGTAGGTGGCGGCGGCCGCGTGATGGAATTCGTCGACGACGATGTAGTCGAAGGCGTCGGAGGCGAATTGGCCGAGATTGGACGCGCGGGAGAGCGTTTGAACCGAGGCGAACAGGATGTCGGCGCCGAAATCCTTTTGGCCGCCGCCGAATCGGCCAATCCGGGCCCGGGGGCGCACAGAACGGAACGCGGCCGTGGCCTGGGTCAGGATCTCCTCGCGGTGCGCCACGAACAGCACGCGCTCCGCCTCCGCTGAGAGACTGTCGAACGCGGCGAGGTACGTCTTGCCGAGGCCCGTCGCGAGCACGACCAATCCGGCCCGGTAGCCTTCGGCGCGGGTTCCTTCGAGCGCGTCCAAAGCTTCGATTTGCACCCGATGGGGCGCGGGCGCCTTGGCGGCGGGTTCGTCCGGCGCCCCGGTCATGGCGGGCCGCGGCGTGGCGCGCCGCGCTTCGTAGGCGTCGATCCAATCTTCGTCGAGGTCGGTCACCTCCGGTCGCCCGAGAAGCGCTTCGAAGGCGTCGCGCGCGGCCCGCAAGGGCGCGGCGCCCCGTTGGCCGAAGTGACGCAGGTTCCACTCCACTCCCCTGGTCAGGGCTTGGCGGGAGAGGTTCGAGGATCCGACGATCAGCGCGCCGGAACCGTCCCCGAAGTCGAACATCCAGGCCTTGGGGTGGAAGGGGATTCGATTCGTCCGGAACACATGCGGATGCCGGTCTCCGTCGAGGTCGTTCACGAGCCTCAGCGCCGCCGGTTCCGTCACGTCGAGATAGTCGCCGGTGAGCAGTCGGAGTCTGCCGCCGCGATTCAGCAGATCACGCAGGTGCGGAAGAACCAGTTCCACCCCGGAGACCATCAGGAAGGAGACCGAGAGATCGACCGCCTTGGCGTTGTCGATCCAAGGGACAAGGTGGGAGAGCAGCGCGTCGTCGTCGCCGGAGATCAACGGGCGCGCATGAGGAATGTCGGGCAAGGGCCCCGGAGCCGCCATCGGAGGCTCGATCCGCAGATGCGCGTGTCCTCCGGTTTCGATCAGCGCGACCGGAGCGGCGGCACCGCCTTTTTCCAGAAGATCCTGCGCCGGCGCGATCCATGCCGCGAGCGACGCCCGCTCGTCCTCCGACAAGTCCCGCCACCTGGCCGCGTGCCGGCGCGGCGCGACCGCCAGTCCCGCGCCCCGGCGAACGACGACGACCCGCTGGTCGCCTAACGCGACGTCGGACGCGGGGACATCGCAAAAGGGGCATGGCCGCTCCGGCCCGCCATCCCCCGTGTGTACCGGTATTTCCGTCACGGCCCTCGCTCGCCCCCCGTCGTCGTTCCGATCCGGCGGCGCCAGGTCGCCAACCCGCGGCGGACGCTGCTTCATCCTGGGATTTTGAGCAAGATTGGCGCCCGCGCGCCACCATTCGCCGAGGCGGGTTCAACCCCCATGTCCAAGGCGTTCAGCCTTCGGGAGCGAAGGTCACCTCGATCTTCGCCCGCCGCAAGGGAGCCTTCGGCGTGGAGGGCCGCACGGGCGCGCACCCCGGCCGCCCGGGGCGATTTGCCGCGGGAAACAAACACGTCCCGTCGCCGACCGGTTC
>JANQKA010000748.1 GCA_028281405.1 Hasllibacter sp.
GGGACAGAGACGTTACGTCGAAAGCCTTTCGGCTTACGCCCGTCAGTTCCTCGACATGATGGAGAAGCCGGATGTGGACCACATCGCTGGGCTGAGTCCCGCGATCTCCATCGAGCAGAAGACGACGTCGAAGAACCCGAGGTCCACGGTGGGGACGGTGACTGAGGTCTACGACTACATGCGTCTGCTGTTCGCGCGGGTGGGGACACCCTACTCGCCGACCACGGGCCTGCCCATCGAGGCGCAGCAGGTGCAGGACATGGTCGACCGCGTCATGGAGATGGAGGAAGGGACGCGCTGCCATCTCCTGGCGCCGATCGTTCGGGACCGGAAAGGGGAATATCGGAAGGAATTCCTGGAACTCCGCAAGCAAGGATTCCAGCGGGTCAAGGTGAACGGAACGTTTCACGATCTCGACGACCCGCCGAAGCTGGACAAGAAATTCCGCCACGACATCGATGTGGTCGTGGACCGGATCGTTGTGCGCGGGGGGCTGGAAACGCGGCTGGCGGATTCGCTTCGGACCGCGCTCGACCTGGCCAGCGGCATCGCCGTTCTGGAAACCGCGCCGAAGGGCAAAGAGGAACCGGAGCGCTTCACGTTTTCGGAAAATTTCGCCTGTCCGGTCTCGGGCTTCACGATTCCCGAGATCGAACCGAGGCTGTTTTCGTTCAACGCCCCGTTCGGGGCCTGCCCCTCCTGCGACGGATTGGGAGTGGAGCTGTTCTTCGACGAGCGTCTCGTGGTGCCGGATCGGACGCTTTGTCTCGCGGACGGAGCCATCGCGCCGTGGCGAAAAAGCAAGTCACCGTACATCCTGCAGACCATTGAAGCGATCGCGAAGCACTATAAATCCGACAAGTACACGCGCTGGAAGGATCTCCCCAAGCAAGTGCGTGAGGTTTTTCTGCGCGGCTCCAAGGACGAGGAGATCAAGATCCGCTATGACGATGGGGGCCGTGTCTACGAGGTAAAGCGTCCCTTCGAGGGCTTGATCCCGAACATGGAGCGACGCTATCGGGAGACCGATTCGAGCTTGGTTCGCGAAGAGTTGGAACGCTACCAGAACAACCGCCCCTGTGGCGCCTGCGAAGGATACCGACTGAAACCGGAGGCTTTGGCGGTGAAGATCGGCGGTCTGCACGTCGGTGAGGTCGTGGAGATGTCGATCAACCAAGCGCTCGCTTGGATCGATGGCGTTCCCAAGCAGTTGAACCGGCAGAAAAAGAAGATCGCCGGGGCCGTCGTGAAGGAAATCCGCGAACGGCTCGGGTTCCTAAACAATGTCGGATTGGAGTACCTGACCTTGAGCCGGAGCGCGGGCACGCTGTCGGGGGGCGAGAGCCAGCGGATCAGGTTGGCCTCCCAGATCGGATCCGGGCTGACGGGGGTGCTCTACGTCCTCGACGAGCCTTCCATCGGCCTGCACCAGCGGGACAACGACCGATTGCTGGGCACCCTGAAGAGCTTGCGCGATCAGGGTAACACCGTGATAGTGGTCGAGCACGACGAAGAATCGATCCGCGAGGCCGACTATGTATTCGACATCGGCCCCGGTGCCGGTGTCCACGGCGGCCGGGTGGTGGCGCACGGGACTCCGAGGAAGATCGCGTCAAGCCGCGGGTCGGTGACGGGCGAATACCTGTCCGGCAAGCGTTCGATCCCGGTTCCGGATTCTCGTCGCGGGGGAAACGGAAAGGCGGTCACGGTGGTGAAGGCCACGGGCAACAATCTGCGGGAACTCACAGTTGAATTTCCGCTGGGCAAGTTCGTGTGCGTGACGGGCGTGTCGGGCGGTGGGAAATCAACGCTGACGGTCGAGACGCTATTCAAGACCGCGTCCATGCGGCTGAACGGCGCGCGCCAGACTCCCGCTCCCTGCGAGACGATCAAAGGCGTGGAATACCTCGACAAGGTGATAGATATTGACCAGCGGCCGATTGGCAGGACTCCGCGCTCGAACCCGGCGACCTACACGGGCGCGTTCACGCCGATCCGCGACTGGTTCACCGGGCTGCCGGAGTCGAAGACGCGGGGCTACAAGCCGGGCCGGTTCAGCTTCAACGTCAAGGGCGGTCGTTGCGAGGCCTGCCAGGGCGACGGCGTTCTCAAGGTCGAGATGCATTTCCTGCCGGACGTCTACGTGACTTGCGAAACCTGCCAGGGAGCGCGTTACAACCGGGAGACTCTGGAGATAAAATTCAAGGGCAAGTCCATCGCGGAAGTTCTCGACATGACGGTCGAAAGCGC
>JANQKA010000761.1 GCA_028281405.1 Hasllibacter sp.
CCGTGCGGTCGACATTGGCCATGCCGCTTTCCAAGACCTCGCGCAGGTAACACAAGGCTTGAAGCACGGTGCTCTTGCCGGCGCCGTTGGCTCCGAACAACAAGGTTAGCGCGCCGAAGTCGATGCGTTGACGCTCCGCAATTCCCTTGAAGTTTTCGATCTCCAAGTGATAAATCATGATTCCTCCGTCGATTTCATTGGGCAGCGCCAAGTTTGCCGATTAAGCTCGTGCCACCAGCGCTCCCCAAAGATTCCCGATCTTCCTATTCGTCGCTTCCTGACCCTTCACACTGTCGAGGGGGCGTGGAACGCTGTATCTAACATCCGTTGAGCGCGATTGCAACAGGTGTGGATTCGGATCTTCATTTTCAAGGAAAATGCCCTTGCGGGATGCGAAAATCCATCGGTCCCGTTTGGTGATAGAGGCCCCCCGCGGACCATCGTCCGCCAGCCGATGACATGTTGGGGCGATTTCAGAGGAAGCTGGTGCGGTGGCCGTTCGATTCAACCTCAGCGCATCGGGATGCGCCATCAAGACGCTCGCCCGGAGGGGCGATGGCGGCCACATCCACGCCGCGAAGAGATTCCATGTTCATAGGAGCCTTTCGCAGCGGCGGAATGGACTTTCGATTGGAATTTTCCGCGGCGCACCTCCACTGCGCCCAACCGAGCGAATGCAAGCCTTGAGGCGGCTAATTCGGGGACGATACGATTCGGGATGCGCAAGGTGCCGAAGAGCGGTTGGAGTGCGGTTACGGGTGATGCGCCAGTGGTAGCTCGGCTCGGGATCCTCCCACGAGTGCCGTCAGGTCCGTCGCGAACAAGGCGTGAATATTCGTTCTGGGGCTTTTCTCGGGGATCCGCCACTGTCCAAGCGAAGGCTGCGGTCAATCTTACGCGGCCAGACCAGGGGGACTTGGTGGCGCGCGGCAGACCCGGTGGTTACCGGGTTCCGGGCGTGGCCGCCGTTCACCCTCCTCCGCGAGAAGCAAGTTTGAGGAAGCGCGGTCCTCATTGGAAGGGAGAAGGCGAGGGTACGGTAGTCAGGATCGTTGGGCGTTACCGATCCCGGGATTCCGTGTGGCGGCGGGATGGGTGGTCAATTGAGGATGAAACTTCAGGGCGATTCGCGCGACCGGATTCATGTCCGCCTCCGAGGCGCGCTTTGACGCTTCCTTCAACCTATCGAATCGGCGGCAGGAGGCGAATTTGAATTTAAATCGCGACGGCGAGAACCCGCTGGCGCCATTGGTCCGCGAGGGGCGAATCATTGGGGCGCCATGTCGAGAGAATTTGGTGGACCCAAAGCCGGAGGATCATCGTCCGATCAAAGTTCAAGACGACATTGGAATCCCACGCCTCTGTGATTATCCATCGTCACAAGTGCAACACAATCCGTCCTCCTCGTCGTCTCACCGAGCTCCCCGCCGGATCAAATCGGCCTATCGGCAGACCGTAAATCGGCGTTCTGGTCAAGTCCGCGTCGGCTCCCGAGCATCTTTGTCACGGTGCCTCACCGATTCCACAAGCACCGCGAGGTCGCCCGCATCTCCGCCCGTACGGCGATTACCGCCGGACCCGCCCATGCGGGCGCATGTCGAAGGTCGGGAGGCTGCGCGGATCCGAATGACCAGAATAGCATGGACCTTGGCAATCACAGGCCGAGCGCCCAATGTGGTGGCGTCGGGAGCGGCGAGGGTGCATTTTGACGGTGAGGTCTTGTAAGCGTTCGCCCGGAGGAATATCACGGATCGGATCGGGCCTGGGGAGGTGAGCATCGTGGAAGTTGAGTCAACCGCGCAAATTCGACCTTCCCCTAGGTCGGGAGGGAGTCGCGGAGCGGAGGCCGTGGATGGCCGCCGAAGAAGCTCGCCTCGGAATCTCCCCGATGGCAGGGAAGGCGGCCCGTCCGAGGAGGCCGCGGTGGAGGCGGTTCACGGCGTTCCCGCGCGGGGTTATGTCCTGTCGTCCGCCGTTGAGGAAATCGCGCGGGACGGTCGTTATGTGGTCGGCGACCTGAGAGATGCTTTCTTGAAGCATCCCGCCATGCTTCCCGAATTCACCTATGGTGGCGGCGTGTCCGGAGCGGAGCGCGCCGCCTGGCGCGCGTTTTCGGCTTGGCTTCTGAAGAGGATCGCCGATACATCGGAGCGGGATTTGTCGCTTGCCTCCGCCCAGTCATGGTTCGATGGAGGTTCGTTGTCCCAATCGGGGAAAGCCTTCTGGTCGAGGGCGGACCGCCGCTCGCTTCCCCGCCTGAGGGCGATGTCGGAAAAGCCGGGAATCAAGGAGTTACTGCCGTACATTCTGGAAAGTCATGGCCCGGGCTCCCGTCTGAGCGTCATGCGCGACCCCGCGACACTGGCGGCGCGGAGAAGGAAAAAGGAGGCGGGGGTGTTCTACACGCCACCGGATGTCGCCGAATTCATGGTCGCGGGCGCGCTGAAGGATGGCGAATCCGATGCAACGGCGCTCGATCCGGCCGTCGGCACCGGCGTGTTTTTGAGGGCCGTCCTGAACGCGGTGCGAGCCACGGGGCGGGGGGGCAACTCTTTTGATCTGGCGTTGGCGAGGCTGTTCGGCTGCGACATCGACCCCTTGGCGCTCGACGGGGCCGCGACGGTCATCCTTGCTGATGTCATTGGCGACGCCCTGAAGCGGGTGGCCACGCCGGGCGAGGCGTGGTTGGCGATTCGAGCGAACCTGCGGACATGCGACGCGTTGCTCCTCGATCCGTCCTCGTCGGAATCCCGCCCGAAGGAACGGATTCCATTGGACGAGCTGTTCCCGGAGGCGCCGGACGGATTCGATCTGATCATCGGGAATCCACCTTACGCCGACATTGGCCCGCGTTCCGACATTCCGACACTTGCTTCAACGTTCAAGACGATCGAGGCCTGCCCGCGGGGAACGGCCGATCTTTATCCAGCGTTCGTTGAACAGATGACGCGCTTGGCGAAGCCGGAAGCCGCGGGAGCTCTGGTTCTGCCGCTCTCTTTCGCATGCAACTCAAGCCCCCAATTCCGCGCGTGCCGCCGCTTCATCGCCGGTCAAAAAGGCGCGTGGAGGTTCGCGTTTTTCGATAGACAACCCCACGCCCTGTTCGGGGAGGACGTGAAAACCCGAAACGCCGTGGTGTTTCGGCGGGCTGGTTCATCGGGCGCGCTGGAAACCGGTCCGCTGAGAAAGTGGAGGGGCGCGGATAGGCGTGAGCTATTCCGGCGAATCGATTACACTCCGATCGCCTGCGATATTTCCGGAGGCATTCCGAAACTTCACGGCGAGCGGCAGGCGAAGGCGTGGGAGAGATTGTCGGATGGGATGAGCCGACTTTCCGACGTCGTTCACGGGATCGGGAGTTCCACTCTGGACGAGATGCCGGCCACCTCCTCAACCGCGGTTTTCGTGTCGCCCACGGCGTATAATTTCCTCGGAGTCGCCCGTTCGCGCGGGTTCGAAGCTGGCCGGAACGAGGTTCTTTCGACCAATCGGTTGCTGCGCGTGGATTGCGCGACGGAGCGGGACGCGGACGCCGCGTATGCCGTCCTGTCGGGAAATTACGCCTTCTGGTGGTGGCATGTCACCGGCGACGGATTCCATGTCGGCCGGAGCGCGTTAAAGAATCTTCCGGTGGGATCACTGTTCGCCGATGTGGTTTCGCGGGACCGTCTCGCCGACCTCGGCCGGAAGCTCTGGAGCAATTCCATTCGTAATCCGGTCAGAAGCCTGAACCGCGGTCGGGTCTCCTACGCCTTTTCCGCCCAGAATTCGCCGGAGTTGCGCCGCGACGTCGATGAGTTGGTCCTGAAGGAGCTGGGGCTGCCGGTCGCGCTAGTGGGCGAGTTGATCGAATTCAATCAAAATATTTCCGCCGCGCGCCTCCTCGCACCGGCGGCGATGGGATCGGGTGAGAAGTCGGCATGACGTTGAAAATCCCGAACGAGGTCAAGGAGAAAAGCCGTCTCACGAAGGATGAGTGGCGGGAATATACCAAGACCGTCTGGTCCATCGCGAACAAGGCGAGGGAAGATCATCCCGCGGCCTTTCCCGAGGAAATCCCCCACCGATTGACCAAGCTGTTCAGCTTTCACGGAGAAACCGGTCTTGATCCATTCGCGGGAAGCGGAAGCACCGCCCGCGCGGCTATTCCTTTGGGGCGTGAAGCGGTTTGCATCGAGCAGAATCTGGAATACGCGTCGACGATCCAATCGGAATGCGAAAATTCATTCGAGGACCACACGGACGGCGCAACACCACTGAAGGTATTCAACACCGATAGCCGCAATATGGAATTTCTGGAAGACAACAGCATCGGCCTCGTCATCACGAGCCCTCCTTATTGGGACAAGTCGAACTGCGGACGCGGAAAGGATAATCTGGGAAACATAGGCAATCATGGAAAATTTCCAGAGAACATAAAATCGGCGTACGAGGAGTGCTACCGTGTTCTTGCTCTTGGGCGAAAGATCTGCGTGGCGACCGCGAACGTGAACCAGCACACGGACCAGGGTCAATTGACATTTCCGCTCGCCACGGATTTCGGGGTGCTGTTCGGAAACATCGTTTTCGTCATGGTCAACGAAATCATCTGGTCCAAGGACGGAACGGGCGGAAATTGGGGATCATTCGGAGCCCAGAGACCGATTTTCGGAAGTCATCCGTATTCCCCCAATTTCCACTTCAGAAACGTTCATGAGTACATACTGATTTTCGCCAAGCCCGCCTTGGTGAAAAAGAAGGGACCGAAGGTGAAAAATCACAAGAAACTCATGGGCGGGCTCGACGACCTGACCGCTTTTTCCATCGGGGAGGCCGATGATGGTTGGTGCTCCCCGGGGCGAGAAGACTGAAAGGCCAATCGCCATGTTTTACAATCAACCCCTCTCGATCCGCTTCGGAACCGAACTCCTTAGGCACATCGACCGCATGAACGGCATTGATCCTTATTGGGACGAGGTTGATATGGCGGTGGCATGGGTCCGCGCATCCGGAATATCCCATCTCAAGGACGCATTCCGGAATTTCCTCGGAAATGGAGGGCGTCTCTCATTCATTGTCGGGATCGATCTAAACAACACCACCAAGGATGGCCTGCAGGCGCTGCTCGATCTAGAGACCCATGGCACTTGCGAAACGATGGTACACCATAACGAGGCCGGCGGCTTATTTCACCCCAAGGTTTACCTGTTTCGAAACGAGGAGGAGGCGAGGCTGATCGTCGGTTCAAACAATCTCACGGCTTCCGGACTGTTCACGAACGTCGAGGCCGGCCTACAGGTTGACACGGCGCTTGCGAGCGACGTGGTCGCGGAGGCGGTGGAAGCGCTTTCATCCTGGCGCGACGAAACCGAACGATTGGCGGTGAAGTTGGATGCGGAACTCTTGGAATCCTTGTATGGCGAGGGGTATGTGGCCGACGAGTCAAGCACCGCCTCCGCGGAACGTCAAAAGCGCGCAAACCGGAACGGTCGGCCTGGGCGAAAACTATTCGGTTCGAGGAAATTCACTGCTCCAGATCCCGCCAGCTCCCCCGGGACCACGAATACTTCCGAGCCTGATTCTGTACGTGTCCCGCAATCAAGTCCGATGGGCACAGTGGTTCTGATGCGTTTTCGCAAATCAAGGAGAACACAGACACAATTACCGATCCGGGTGGCCGAAATGTTTTTCCGCGGGGCGTCAAGCGTGGTGAATGTTCACACGGGAGAATCGCATGGTCTTCACCCGGCCTCGGCGCGAGGAAATAGAAAC
>JANQKA010000763.1 GCA_028281405.1 Hasllibacter sp.
CCGTGCGGTCGACATTGGCCATGCCGCTTTCCAAGACCTCGCGCAGGTAACACAAGGCTTGAAGCACGGTGCTCTTGCCGGCGCCGTTGGCTCCGAACATCAAGGTAAGCGCGCCGAATTCGATTCGTTGACGCGCCGCAATTCCCTTGAAGTTTTCGATCTCCAAGTGATAAATCATGATTCCTCCGTCGATTTCATTTGGGAAGAGCCAAGTTTGCCCGAGAAAGCCCGTGCCACCAGCGCTCCCAAAGGATTCTCGCTCTGCTTATTCGCCGCCTCCTGACTTTTCACACTGTCGCGGGGGCGCGGAATGCTGTACTAACATCCGCTGAGCGCGTTTGCAACAGGTGTCGAATCGGATCCTGTGTTCAGGAACAATGTCCTTGCGGGATACAAAATCTTTGGATCAGCATGGTGATGCGGTCGCTCGCGGACGATTGTCCGCCAGTCGATGACATGCTGGGATAATTTCCGTGGAAGGAGCTGCAGTGGACATCCGATTCACCCTCCCCGAATTGGGAATCGCCTTCATGTCGCTCGCCCAGAGGGTCCGATGGCGACCACATCCAGGCCGCGATGGAATTACATGGTCTACGGAACAACTGTCGAGGCTGTGAAATTGGCTTTGGTCAGGAATTTTGCGACGCGGCTCCTCGGCCCAACCGGAAGATGCAAGCCTCGAGGCGGTTTCATCGGGGACGAGTCGTTTCGGGAGGAGCATGCTGCCTTCGCGCGGTTGGGGTGCGGTATCGGGGTGATGCGCCAGCGAAATTTGGCTCGGAATCATCCCGCGAACGTCGTCTGGTCCATCGCTAACAAGGCGCGGGTGGTCATTCCGTGACTTTCCCGGGCAGCCGCCACTGTCCTAGAGAAAGCTGTGGCCATGCTTTTCGACAAGACCAAGGGCTATGTGGAGCGCGGCGCGACCCGGTGGCTACCGGGTTTCGTGAGTGGCCGCGTCCAACTCGTGTTCGCGCGAAGCACGATTGAGGAAGCAACGCCCTCGTCGGAACTGAGATGGTGAGGGCACGGTGTTCTGGCTCGTCTGTCTGACCGCGCCCGGGATTCCGTGTGGCGGCGGGGTAGGTGGTGAATTGAGGATGATGCCGCCGGGCGAATCACGTGATCGGGGTCCCGTCCTCCTCCGGGACGTGTTTTGCGCTTCCGCCGTCCAATCGGCGACAGGTGGCAAATTCGAGTTTGAATCGCGGCGGCAAGAATCTGAGGTCGCCTTTGGTCTGCGGGGGGAGGCGGGCAGGTCGTTGGGTGCCATGTGGGGAGAGATTGGCGTGCCCACAGCCGGAAATCATCGCACGATCAAAGTTCAAGTCGTCCCGGAAACCTTCGCCTCGGCGACTTGGCATCGTCACAAGCGCCATATATTCCGTCCTAACCGCCGTTTCGCCGAGATCCCCGCCGGATCGAATTCGGCCGATCCTCAGCCCGCGAATCGGTGCTCCGGCGAACTCCGCGACCGCTCCCGAGCATCTTCGCCACGGTGACTCGCCGATTCCACAAGCTCCGTGCTGTCTCACTCATTGCCTCCCGCGTGGTGATTCCCGCCGGAACCGCCTGTGCGGGGGCATGACGAAGGTCGGGAGGCGGCGCGGATCCAAATAACCAGAATTGCAAGGCCTAAGAGTTCATCGGCGGAGCGCACAATGTGGTGGCGCCAGAAGCCGCGAGGGTGTAGATTGGCGAAAGGTCTTGGAAGTGCTCGCCCGGTTGAATATCGTGGAGCGGATCGGGGTGTCAGGGAGATGAACATCTTGGAAGTCGAAGAAGTCTCGCGAATTCGACCTTCCCCGCGGGAGGGAGGGAAACTCCGGTCGGATGAGGTGGATGGCCGCCGAAGAAGCTCGCGGCGGAAGTTCCCCGTTGGCCTAGGTGCCGACCTGTTCGCGGCGACCGCGGGAGAGGAAGTTCACGGCGTTCCCGCGCGGGGCTATGTGCTGTCGTCCGCCGTTGAAGAAATCGCGCGGGATGGTCGTCATGTTGTTGGCCACCTGCGCGATGCCTTCATGAAGCATCCCGACATGCTTCCAGGGTTCCCCCCCGGCGGCGGCGTGGCCGGAGCGGAGCGCGCAGCCTGGCGGGTGTTTTCGGTTTGGCTTCTGAAGCGGGTCGCCGATCCATCGGAGCGGGATTTGTCGCTGGCCTCCGCCCAGGCGTGGTTCGATGGCGGTTCGCCTCCCCCATCGGAGATAGCCTTCTGGTCCAGGGCGGACCGCCTCTCGCTCCCCCGCCTGAAGGCGATGTCGAAGAAGCGGGGCATCAGGGAGTTGCTGCCGTACATCTTGGAAAGCCATGGTCCAGGTTCCCGTCTGAGCGTCATGCGAGATCCCACGACACAGGTGGCGCGGAGCAGGAAAAAAGAGGCCGGGGTGTTTTACACGCCGCCGGATGTCGCCGAATTCATGGTCGCGGGCGCGCTGCGGGATGGTGGCCCCGTACCAACGGCGCTCGACCCGGCCGTGGGAACCGGCGTGTTTTTAAGGGCAGTCCTGAATGCGATGCGCGCCTCCGGGCGCGGTGGCAACTCCTACGATCTGGCGTTGGCGAGGCTGTTCGGCTGCGACATTGACCCGATGGCGCTGGACGGTGCCGCGACGGTCATCCTGGCGGATGTCATTGGCGACGCCATGAAGCGGGTGTCCACGCCGGGAGAGGCTTGGTTGGCGATCCGCGCGAATCTGCGGACATGCGACGCGCTGCTAATCGACCCGTCCCCGTCTAAATCCCGTCCGAAGGGGCGGATCACTTTGGCCGAGCTGTATCCGGAGGCATCGGACGGATTCGATTTGATCATTGGGAATCCACCTTACGCCGACATCGGCCCTCGTTCCGACATTCCGGCTTTGGCGTCAACATTCAAGACGATCGAGGCGTGCCCGCGGGGCACGGCGGATCTTTATCCGGCGTTCGTCGAACAGATGACGCGCCTGGCGAAGCCGGATGCCGCCGGGGCGCTGGTTCTGCCGCTGTCGATCGCATGCAACTCAAGCCCCCAATTCCGCGCTTGCCGCCGCTTCATCGCCGGTCAAAAAGGCACGTGGAGGTTCGCGTTTTTCGATAGGCAACCCCACGCCCTGTTCGGGGAGGACGTGAAAACCCGAAACGCCGTGGTGTTCCGGCGGGGCGGTTCAGCGCGCGCGTTGGAAACCGGACCGATGAGAAAGTGGAGGGGCGCGGAACGGCGTGATATGTTCCGACGGATTGATTATACTCCGATCGCTTGCGATATTTCCACGGGAATTCCGAAACTTCACGGCGCGCCGCAGGCGGCGGCTTGGGAGAAAATGTCGGCGGAGACGCGACGTCTTGCCGATGTCGCTTACGAATTCGGGAGCACCACGTTGGACGCGATGCGATCCGCCTCATCGACCGCGGTTTTCGTGTCGCCCACGGCGTATAATTTCCTCGGAGTCGCCCGTTCGCGCGGATTCCGGGCCGGACGGGACGAGGTTCTTTCGACCAATCCGTTGCTACGCGTGGATTGCGCGACAGAGCAGGACGCGGACGCGGTGTATGCCATCCTGTCGGGAAATTACGCCTTCTGGTGGTGGCATGTCACCGGCGACGGATTCCATGTCGGTCGGAGCGCGTTGAAGAATCTACCAGTGGGAGGCCTGTTCGCCGAGGCTGCTTCGCGGGACCGTCTCGCGGACCTCGGTCGGAAAATCTGGAACCAGTCCATGTTAAATCCGGTCAGAAGCCTGAACCGCGGCCGCGTCTCCTACGCCTTTTCCGCCCAGAACGCGCCGGAGTTGCGCAGCGACGTCGATGAACTGGTTCTGAAGGCGCTTGGGTTGCCGGACGCTCTGGTGGACGAGTTGAGCGAATTCAATCAAAATATCACCGCAGCCCGCCTCCTAGCTCCCGCGGTTACTGGAAAGGGGGAGAAATCCGCATGACGTTAAAGATTCCGAGCGAGATCAAAGAGAAAAGCCGGCTCTCGAAGGATGAATGGCGGGAATACACCAAAACCGTCTGGTCCATCGCGAACAAGTCGCGGGAAGACCATCCCGCGGCCTTTCCCGAGGAAATCCCCCGCCGTTTGACCAAGCTGTTCAGCTTTCACGGGGAAACCGTGCTTGATCCATTCGCGGGAAGCGGCAGCACAGCCCGCGCGGCGATCCCTTTGGGGCGCGAGGCGGTTTGCATCGAGCAGAATCTGGATTACGCGTCGACGATCCAATCGGAATGCGAGAATTTATTCGAGGACCGACCGGACGGTTCCTCACCCTTGAAGGTGTTCAACACCGATAGCAGCAACATGGAATTCCTGGAAGACAACAGCATCGGCCTCGTAATCACCAGCCCTCCCTATTGGGATAAGGCGAATTACGGCCGCGGCAAGGAGAATCTGGGAAACATAACAAACTATGGAAAATTTCTCGCGGGGATAAAACCGGTTTTCAAGGAGTGCTACCGGGTTCTTGCTCCTGGACGCAAGATCTGCGTGGTGACCGCGAACGTGAACCAGCACACGGATCAGGGTCTATTGACATTTCCGCTCGCCACGGATTTCGGGGTGCTGCTCAGAAACATCGGTTTCGTCATGGTCAACGAAATCATCTGGTCCAAGGACGGAACGGGCGGAAAATGGGGATCATTCGGCACCCAGAGGCCGATATTCGGAAGTTATCCGTATCCCCCCAATTTCCTCTTCAAAAACGTCCATGAGTACATCCTGATTTTCGCCAAGCCCGCCTTGGTGAAAAAGAAGGGACCGAAGGTGAAGAATTACAAGAAACTAATGGGCGGGCTCGACGCCCTTCCCGCTTTTTCCATCGGGGAGACCAAAGATGGTTGGAGTTCCCCGGGGCGAGAAAACTGAAAGGGCCACAGCCATGTTTTACAATCAACCCCTCTCGGTCCGCTTCGGAACCGAACTCCTTAGGAATATCGACCGCGTCAACGGCATCGAACCTTATTGGGATGAGGTGGATATGGCGGTGGCATGGGTCCGCGCATCCGGAATATCACATCTCAAGGATGCATTCCGGAATTTCCTCGGAAATGGAGGGCGTCTTTCATTCATAGTCGGGATCGACCTACACAACACCACCAAGGATGGCCTGCAGGCGCTGCTCGATCTGGAGACCCATGGCGATTGCGAAACGATTGTCCACCATAACGAGGCAGGCGGCTTATTTCACCCCAAGGTATACCTGTTTCAAACGAGGAGGAGGCGCGGCTTATCGTCGGTTCAAACAATCTCACGGCTTCCGGGCTGTTCACGAACGTCGAGGCCGGCCTACAGGTTGACACGGCGCTTGCGAGCGATGTGGTCACGGAGGCGGTGGAAGCACTTCTGGCGCGACTACACCGAACGATTGGCGGCGAAATTGGACGCGGAACTCTTGGATTCCTTGTATGGCGAGGGGTATGTGGTCGACGAGTCAAGCACCGCCTCCGCGGAACGTAAAAAGCGCTCGAACCGGAATGGTCGGCCTGGGCGAAATCTATTCGGTTCGAGGAAATTCACACCTCCAGATTCCGCCAGTTTCCACGGGACCACGAATAATACCGCCCCGGATTCCGAACTCGATCCGCAATCAGATTCAATGGGCACAGTGATTCTGATGCGTTTGCGTAAATCAAGGGGAACTCAGACACAATTGCCGATCCGTGTGGCCGAAATGTTTTTCCGCGGGGCGTCAAGCGTGGTGAATGTTCACACGGGAGAATCGCATGGTCTTCACCCGGCCTCGGCGCGAGGAAATAGAAAC
>JANQKA010000788.1 GCA_028281405.1 Hasllibacter sp.
GTGTTAAAACACTGCTCGCTGGCATCTTCCCCGATGGTTTAGATAACGACCCCATCGAATTTGTGACACCCGCATCAGACACAGACACCGGTGACTCCAGCGCAACAGATCAAGAACTCAATATCCAAATCGGAGGGATGGTCTGTCCGGCCTGTGCCTGGCTCATTCATAATACCCTTGCCCATCAGGCCGGTACCAAACAGATCAATATCAACTTTATTGCCGAAACCTGCTCCATTCAGTTTGATCCCATGCAGATCGGTCAAGACGCCATTCATAAACAGATCCCCTCCTTTTCCCGATTCCGAACCTTGTGGTCGGTCATGGCGAGGCTTCCAGTGATGGCCTTGATGAACTCGTATTGCTCCTCCCCCACATCTTGGTACTCGTCAATGTGGAGATGTCGCCTTCCGCGGATGATATCGGCGCGCTGCCGCGCCTTTTCGCCGTCGTCGAGGCCCTTGCCGTTGAGCGCGTCCGCCGCCTCCATGAGGATGGCGTTCAACTCCTCCTTCATGTTCTCGTCGTCGCGCCAATCCCTGTCCACGAAGCTCTCGCCGAGTAGCCGCATGGCGGTTTTGTGCATGGTGGCGATGTGGACGCGCCCCGCCACCGTTCCGATCAATGCGTGCAACCTGCGCCTGATCTCGTCCGCCGCGTGGCGGTTGTATGTCATGATCATCACGCTTGATGGACTCTCGCGCAGCACCTTGATTAGATATGCGGCGCGGTGGACGATGATATGGGTCTTGCCCGACCCCGGCCCGGCGAGCACCAGGGTGTTGGTGTTCGGCCGGCTTTCGGTCACGATGGGGAATTGTTCCTTGGTGAGGCCATCGGTGATCTTCCCGTACATTTTGGCCGAGCAGCGCCGTTTGATCTCTTGGCCGCGGCCGGGAAACCACTTCTTGACGAAATCGTCGCGTTCCATGGTGAAGTGGTCGGTCACGACCTCACTTCCCTTTTCCGGGGACTCGAGGGCTTTTTCGCCATAAAGGTTCATCACGTGGATTTGAAGGTTTTTTTCGTCGTGATGCGCCTCCAGTTCCCGGTAATCCTCGTCGGTGAATTTCCTCTTTCCCGTCGATTCCTTCCCCTTGGGCAGCCGGATGGTCATCGCCGATCTGAACACGGCCATCCCGGGGCCGACGTTCATGATGTCGCGGTCGTGAAGCCACAGGATGGTGGAGCGGAGAAGCCGGAAGTGATCCTCGATCCGTTGTTCGCGAAGGGTGACGTCGCCCCGCAGAATGCCCGTGAGTTCTCCCAACGTCGTCTCGATGCTCTTCGCGCCGCGCTTCGCACCTCCGATCTTCCCATCCAGCGCCCCGCCGAGAAGGACTTCCGCGGCCTTTCCCCTGATTTCGGCGCGCTTCAGGATGGTTTCCCATAAATAGTTCGTTTTGATCATAATGAGGTTGTGGGATTTGCGTTGGACGGTCATGCTTCCCTTGTGTTCATCCGCGTCTCCGGGCGTGGCTCCGTCCTGTCCGATCACCCGGAAAAGGTTATCGATGGTGTCGGGGCGGACGTTTTGGAAACCCTGTTCCTTCAATGCTTGGCGGATTTCCGTGATTTTCACGGTGAACGCCTTCAACGCCTCCACATCCTCCCGATTGTTCTCGAAAACCCAACGGAGGGCTGCTCCTTCGAGTTTCCTCGCTTCATCCAGTCCACGCCCCTTGTGCGGGAAAAGCGTCACCCGGGTGTCGTCGTCGACCACTCCGATGTCCTCGAGGTACTTCATGTGTTTCCGGAATTCCGGATATTCGATGCCGAGGCTTCCGGCGATGTGGTCGCTCGTGACGCCTTTTTCCTTGTCCGCCGCGTGAAGCATCTCCACGATGCGGCGCATATTCTCCGCCGCGGCGCGTGTGATTCCGGATCGTCCGGTGTTCTGGTCGATCTTCGCGATGATTTCGTCGAGGGAGTCGTTCCTTAGTTTGGACGGGAACACCCTGGGACGGTTTTCGTCGCGCCGCATCAAATTCGCGTTTTCGAGCCATGCGAGCGCCGTCTTGACCGAGGTATCCATGGAGGCGATCTCGATCTCCGTCTCGGGTCTTATGTGGGTTGACCTGATAATTTCCGGGGCGGTGGCCACGACTTCTCCTCTTCCCTTGAAGCGGTTCGCGTTCAAAGTCTTGACGCCCGCGCCGACGGCGTTGATGAAATTCTTGCCGACCCGAGATTCCGCCGCGAGGGTGAAACGTCTGTCGATATCCCCCGGCGCGCGCAGAAGCACGCATTCGGCCGGGGCGCCGTCGCGTCCCGCGCGCCCGGCCTCCTGCATGTAATTCTCGAGGGAATCGGTGCTGTCGGCGTGGATAACCAACCGGATATCGAGCTTGTCTATGCCCATGCCGAAGGCGTTGGTGGCGACGACGACCCGAAGGTCTCCCCGCATGAACCGCGCCTGGACATCCCTTTTGATGTCGGGATCGAGTCCGGCGTGGAAATGATCCGCCGACACTCCGTTGGCAGCGAGGTGTTCGGCGGTGTCCTCGGTGGCGCTCCTGGTCGCGTGATAGACGATGGCTCCGGATGTTCCATCCTCAGGCAGTCGTTCCCGCAGCGTCCGCAGGATATCAGCGGCCTTGCGGGTTTTTTCCGTCGACATGACGGAGAACGCGAGATTGGTCCGCTCCGCGCCGCCGTCGAACACCTTCATGTCGACGTTCACCCTCTCCGGATTTCCGAAATGATCCACGATATCCCGGACGACGTCCGGTTTCGCCGTCGAGGTGAGGCAGACGACCCGCGGATCCGGATCGTGGTGGAATTCCCGGATGTGGCGGGAGATGTACCGGTAGTCGGTCCTGAAGTCGTGTCCCCACTTGCTCAGGCAGTGCGCCTCGTCGATTGCCCAGAAGGCGACGTCCCGCTGTTTCAGGGCGTTCCGGACCGACGGGTTGCGGAGCTGTTCGGGGGCGATGAGCAGGATCGCGGCGCGTCCGAGCGCCACCTCCTCCAACGCCCGGTGGCGCTCAGGCAGCGACATGGTTCCATTGATGGCCACGGCGTTGGTGACGCCGCCCCTTCGCATGCTTTCGATCTGGTCGGCCATCAGGACGGTCAGCGGCGAGAACACCACGGTCAGCGCGCCGGTCCTGTCGTGCTTCGTCACGGCGGGCAGCTGGTAGCAGACGGACTTCCCGGTTCCGGTGGGCAGGATGCCCAGCACGCTTTCGCCGTTCAGGACCGCCGCCGTGATCGCCCGCTGCAGCGGCAGGCCGGCTTCGTCGGCGGGATGCGGACGGAAGGAGTCGTGATCCAGCCATTTCTTGAGTTGCAGGTCCGGGTCGTGGGCCTCCGCGCAATAACGGCATCCGGGGTCGCCACAATTGGTGTCGCGCGTTTCCTTGAGTATCCTCGTCGTCTCCGGAAAGGCGTTGCGGACGAATCCGGGAAGGGCCGGGGACGCGTCGCCTCCGGCGTTCCCCGCGATCCACGCGAGGGCGTGCGCGAGGCTCCATCCGCGCGCGCCGTCCATGCTTGGCGGGGCGGCCACGTCCGCCGCCGTGGCGCAGGCCCGTCCGTCGAGCAGGCGGACGACGGCTTCCCGGACCTCCCGGGCGTCGGGACGGGGCCTTCCCCGGACGGCGGCAAACAGGTTGTCGAAGCCGGAGAATCCCGACCGGGAGCCGCAGAATCCATGGAACGCGGCGACGAGGTCCGAATCCGCGCGGTTCATGTGGACGAACGCCTCGATCTGCTGTTCCAGCAGGTCGAACGCGGCGCGCGCGTCCTTGACCGGGTCGTTGTGGGAGAATTCCAGCGCGCCGTCCAGGTGTTGCTTGTTCAGTTTGTGGAACGGCCTGTCCGGAAACGCCAGCGGGTTGAGCCACAACGTGTCGACCAGGGCGACGCCGTCGAAGATCGGCTCTCCGAATTCCGCCTCCAGAATCGGCGCGTCGTGCCGCAGGACGTGGTGACCCACGACATGTCCGCGTCCGCCCCTGAATTGGTTGAAGTGCTCCGGGGACCATCCGCCCTTGAATTCCGGCCCGTCCGGATCGGCGGAAACCCCGCCCACCTTGAGTATCCTCTCCCTGGCGGGATCGTATTCGATGTCGATGGAGACGCAGTCGTCGAGGAATCCGCGGATGGTGTCGGTGGTGGAGTCCGTCATGGAGTCATGTCCTTGATCTTTCGGGCGATTCCGCCCCTTGATATTGAATTTTCTCGATTTGATGGGAAAAATCCGTGATTCCGCTTGCCCGCGGACGTCCGGCCGCCCTCCGGAGCGGCCGGCGGTTCCGCGTGGAGGAATCCAACACATTCCCTGTCCGGTCCCGCGCCATATCATCGGTGTGAATCGATCCGGACCGATTTCGCCGGTCGTATCAAGGAGGAAACAATGTCGGAACGGAGAATTCCCGGGAATCCGGGGGGTGGTCGCGGACCCTCGATATCGCGACAATTATCGTCGTCGCCATCGGCGGGCTGTTGTCGCTCGCGTGGTTGCTGTGCCAAGTCCCCCACGTATTCAACGTCACGATGTCCGGCGAAGTCGGCTTCGTCCCTGTCCCCGACGCCGGCGCGTGGCCCATGCTGGCCGAATTCGTGTCGCGCGCCCTGTCGACCGACTCCGGCGACGCACTCCCCATACCCGTCTCCGTCATGTCGGGATGGCTTTGGTATGCCGTGTTCTCCATCGCGGCAGTGTGGTTGATGGGCGGGAAGGTTGCGCACTTCCTAAGGTGGCTTCGGAAATCCGCCGCTCCGGCGTGAGGCCGGAGGGCGTCCATATCCGGGGGATTCGCGCGCGCATTCCTTGATTTGAGGCGGGGGCGACATGGACGACACTGTCGAAACCACGACGGGCATGGTCGGCGCCCTGCGTGAGTTTGCCGACGCCCTCGAGGCGGCGGAGCGTGGCGGGCGGGGAATCCGGCTCGACGTCGTGGGCCGGTTCGAGTCGGGACGGTTCGACGGCGTCGGCCTCGTGGCGACCGACGCCGGGTCCGGCGCGGAGACCGCCCGTCTCGATGTCGGGGCGTGGCCCGTGGACGCGTCGGGCCGAGCCGATTGACATCCGGCGCGGCGGCGCGTGATTCCCGGCTTGGGATGGATGGCGCCCGGCGACTTCCATCTGGGTCGATTCTCGTTCAAGGGACGATTCACGCCGCGTCGCGAAGGAATCTGGCCCGACCCGCGTTTATTTTTCCACGGGCCGTCCCGGAATGAGGTCGAGAAATCTTCGACGACCAAGGCCACCGAACCGCGTCTCTCGTGAGGAACCATCTTGTGGACTGTTTTGCGGATTATGCGGATGACCTCGGATCGGGAATCATGATTTGTGTGGAGGGGTGCGTTCTGGTTCGCGAGGGGTTGGCCTCGAGAATCCCATGATTCGCTTAGATTTCGAAGACCGTGGGGGATTGTCATGGGGCATGTCTTTCGTTGATGTTGGAATTTGGAAGGGGCTGGTGAATCGCCCAATAGGTTCTACGTTGGCGTCGTGGTCGCCCGTTGTGTCCGCACCTACCGCGCTGGATGGCAGTTGCGGGTGGGAGCGGAACCCGTCCCCCGGAGCCGTCCAACTGAGTTTCGAGACGGACAGCACGGAAGGTACGCTCCTGAGCGACCCGCGACCCGAGACACGCTCACGTCCACTGGCCCGCCAGTCCCCGCACAGACCCCATCGAATGGTGACGAGGCCCGGGCACCGTGGATTCCGTCCATTCCTGTTCAGGGAAATGCGGTGTCCAGTGGTGTCAGAGGCGGCGGGGATCGTAGGCCATCACGATGCCCTTGAGTGCCGCTTCCCACAATGCCCGGTCAATCTGCTCACAGCGGAACGGACCCCAGATCGCGGCTATGGCGACATGATGACTGATGTCCTGTGATTCGGGGATCCCCGCGGTCGAGAGAGCGTCAACGACCAAGGGAAGCGAACCGCGTCCCTCCTGTGGAATAGTCTCGTGTACTGTCTCGCGCACCGTGCTGATGACGTCGGATCGGGACATCATTATTTCGGTGGAGGGGTGTGTTCTGGTCCGCAGGGGGTTGGTATCGAGAATCCGGCGATTCGCTTGGATTTCGAGATCGTGGGGGTGTGTCATGGTAGTTGTCCTCGTTGATGTTAGCATTTTGGAAGGCTTGTGAATCGTCACATAGGGTGCGGGGTGGAAGGTGTGGACTAACGTTTTGTCCTGGTCTGTGGATGAGTACGGCCATGGTGGGATGGTCGAGGTCCTCGGTGTCAGGCGGGATGGGGTTAAGTGGGGCGTTGTGGTCCGTGTCGGGGAGGTTGAGCCACTTTCGATGTTCCAGTCCTTCCTGTTCGGCTTCGCCATCCGTCTCCAAGGCATCGGATGACGGGATGTCCGGGCTGGATGCGCTTGTATCGCGTCCGGGATCGAGACCACGCCGGGTGTTTCGTGGACTTTCCACTTTGTCGATGGGAGGGATGGCCCCGGGTTTGAAGCGTCATGTCGTTTCTTCGTTCAATCAAACGGTTGCGTGCCTTATGAACAGCCTCGGGAGGCCGGGGTTCACATTGGACGCCTCCACGCCGCGGAAGGTGGAGGAAGCCCAGGGGAAGTCGGTGAGTGCGGGTGGCGAACCAGAGTCGAAGGCATCGAGATCCGCCAAGAGACCAAAGGCGACGCCTCCCCCGGCAAAGCCGAAGAAAACAGAGGCGGGCTCCGAGCCGAGTTTGGAAACCACCGCGAAGATGGAGACAGGGGGAGCCGGTCCGAATCCGGGGCCAGTGGAGGCGTCTGTGGTGCCGAAGGATGAAGAGGCCGTCAAAAAGCCGGGGACGGCGAACGCCGAATCGAAGTCGAAGGCCTCGGACGGTGCCCCGAAACAGAAGGCCGTGGAGAGCCCCACGAATCAGGAAACGGCGGGAGCCGCCATGAGGCCGAAAGCCGTGAAAAAGGCTCCAAAGAGGGGGGCTGCGGGGACCGCGCTGAGACCTGAGGCGACGGTCGCCGCATCGAAGTCAACTCCGGCAGGGGCCATACGAAAGAGATGGCGGGGAGACCCGCCCGGCGAGGCCGCCCACGCGGGCCGGAGCCGGCGGGGGGGGGCGCGCGCCCCCGCCGGCTCCGGCCCGCGTGGGCGCATGAAGAAGGAACAAAGCGGGAATATTGTGCAAAGCTGGATTGACCAGAAA
>JANQKA010000802.1 GCA_028281405.1 Hasllibacter sp.
CCGCTACTTCTCCCAAATCGAACGGCGCCTGAGCGAGGGGAATACTCCCGATGTCCAGCTCCTCGTCGGCTACCCTCATGTCGTGTCATCCTTGGAGAGAGAACAGGTCAATCGCGTCATAAAACGTCAGAAGATGGCCGAGTTATTGATGGACTCCCCGCTGGCGGTCGGGTTTGATGAAGGGGACGAAAAAGAAATGGCCGCCGGCTCGGTCGCGCCCCGGCCGCGTGACAACGACATTGGTCCGTACGACCCGGATCACTTCCCTGAGACGGGACGGGATATAGTGGCGGTGTCCGAGTCGGAAGCCAACGGGATCGCCGAACACTATCGATGTTGGTTCGCGCGGCTCACCGGGAAGTTGAAGGATCGCGGCTTCAGCATATCGCCGGATGATCCCGACACCATTGACCGGCACCTGACTATTTGGCGCGAAGGCGGGAAATCCCAAATCGACCTCGAGTGGAACTTCGACGCCGCGCTTGGTCGATACCTGCTCACGCTGTCGGACGGGGCCAAGGAAAACCACGTCACGCTTGACGGCGGCAAGCGCCGGCGCCTCCACGAGAATTTCTACCGGATTGAGTCGTACTTCCGCCTGCTTGTTCCGACTCCGGGCGAAGGGGGCGATGACGGTTCGATCGCCCATTTGATGAACGCGCTTGAGGATAAATCGCCAATTCCGGACGACAACGCGCGGGAAATGTGGGGTGGAACTTTGGACGCGCTGGCTTGCCATGGCGTGGAGTGGAGTTCGGAACATGAGGCCAGCCTCGAGATTCAGTGCGACCGGGGCCGAACCCAAGTAATCGGATTCCGCGCGAATGTCGGCGAATTGCGAATCGTCAGCGGTGTCGCATCCCTGGATGATTTGAAATACCGCCAAGAGTGGGGTGGGGAGCCAACGGCTGAAAACATTTGGAAATGGGTGTTGGAGGTCAACAACAACCTACCCCTTGGTTTTCTCGACGTATACGACGATGAATTGCTTGTATTCGGCATCCACGTCCTCCACGGAAATCTTTCCGATCGCGCGCGGAAGCGATTGGTCGAGGAGGCCGCTTGGCGCGCCGACGCTTGGGAGGCTTCCCTCGTCGAAGATGATCTGGGATAGCCGCGGACCATGCGGCGCTGGACTTGCGGTTCGGCTCCCGTCGAGCTTCGCGCCACCTTCCTCCGTTGTTTCCCTCCCCGCTCCCCAATTCGTCAAGCCTTTCCGTGTCCGGAATTCCTTTGGGAAAGGGGATGTGGTGGCGCTGATTTTTGTCCCTTTCGGGCTTGGGGCCGTGGACATTCAATTCAAGGCATCCGGTTCCCGGCGAGGTTCCGGCCTGTCGCGTGGCCGCGGTCGGTCCTGTCGAATCTAGTCGCGATTCCCCAATTTTCCTTGACCTTTCCGGGGAATTCTCGTTCTGTCGACGCGTTTCGCACATCTCGTCATCGTGGTCCCTCCGAGTCTTGCGGTTGGATCAGAGGGGGTATCACCACCTTCATCTCGGGATTCCGCCCGCGGAACAGCCGCTGTCGGTTGATCCCGCGGGCGCGCCTACCCGAGGCGGCTCCGCGCCCGGGTTGGGCCAAAGAGAGATCATTGTCTGGTCACGGATGCGAGTAAATTAGGGGGCATGTCACATTGATCCGTCCGCGCCGTCGTCGGAGACGGCGCGGAGGGGAAGGTCGCGGGCGAAATTTCAATCCTGTCTCCTGCGGAGATTGGACGGGGCCCGTGGGGCGGTGACCACTGTTGACGCTCAATCGCCCGGAAGCGGCGACATGTCAACGCGACCGCGCGAACTGATGCCCTCCGAAGCGGGTCGGTGACGTGACCGTTGGAATTCCCCTGCCTCGACGAACCGACGCGACCTGATCAAGAAGTCGCGGCGCTTCGTGTGTCTGGGCGGGTATTCCAACCGATCTTCGGCGGGTGTCCGCGCGTCCCGGTCGACTCGCCGATGCCGCGATGTTCGG
>JANQKA010000810.1 GCA_028281405.1 Hasllibacter sp.
CATGGCGTCAATACCAATCGGGATTCGCGGGAGGCACCGACCGGGAAGGAGATGCGGAAAGGCCTTCCCGGAGCCGTCGGAGAAACTCCCGGTTCGCGCGCCGGAACGCCCGAAAGGAGTATCCGCGGATTTCCGCGGAAGCCGATGCCGTGTGTCGCGCGTGGGCCAGCGAGGATCTCCAAGCGAATACGCCGGAACGTGCGTCGTACCGGAGCGTGCTCCCTCGGGCGGGCATTCCCCCGGGCGCGGTCGACAGGGCGCGGGCGGTCACGCGGACCCTCCATCTTCAGCGGCGTGGCCACCGGCCTCCGTCAGGACGAAGGCGTCGGCGCAGCGTTTGGCGAGCGCCCGGACTCGGCCGATGTACGCCTGCCGTTCGGTCACCGAAATCACCCCGCGGGCGTCCAGCAGATTGAAGAGGTGCGAAGCCTTGATGCACTGGTCGTAGGCGGGAAGAGCCATGACGATCCGGCGTTCCGTGCGAGGGTCCACCTCCGGTTCGGTCAGGATCCTCCCGCATTCGGCCTCGGCGTCCTCGAAATGGCGCATGAGCATTCCGGTGTCCGCAGTGTCGAAATTCCACCGGGCGTATTGCGCCTCCGCCTCGCGGAACACATCGCCGTAGGTCAGCGGAATCGGGCTCGCCGGATCGTTGAACGGCATCTCATTGCCGTCGTCGTACCCAAGTACGTACATCGCCAGGCGCTCCAAGCCGTAGGTCAGCTCGCCGGACACCGGCTTGCAGTCGTGGCCGCCGACCTGCTGGAAATAGGTGAACTGGGAGACCTCCATCCCGTCGCACCAGACCTCCCATCCCAAGCCCCAGGCCCCGAGCGTCGGGCTTTCCCAGTCGTCCTCCACGAAGCGGATGTCGTGCAGGTCCATGTCGATCCCGATCGCCCCGAGCGACTTCAAATAGAGATCCTGAAGGTCGGGGGGCGAGGGTTTGATGATGACTTGGTACTGATAGTAATGCTGCCATCGGTTTGGGCTGTCGCCGTAGCGTCCATCGGTGGGGCGCCGCGACGGTTGGACATAGGCCGCCGTCCACGGTCGGGATCCCAGCGCGCGCAGGGTCGTGGCCGGATGAAAGGTGCCCGCGCCAACCTCCATGTCGTAGGGTTGAAGCACCGCGCAGCCCGCGCCGGCCCAATAATTCTGAAGCCGCAGTATCACATCCTGAAAACAGGTCGGGCGGTTCGGCATGTCGGGCTCCACGGGAATGCGCGCATCGCATAGGCGCGGCCGCGGGTCGCGTCAACCGGGCGTCCCCTCTCGGAGGAGGCTCCCGGCGCTTTGCCGCGAGCCCCGGCCGTTGCCGTCCGGCGGTGATTCTTCGCTTCCCCCAACCGTTGTTCCCCGCGCGCAGGCGGGGTTGCGTCCGCGAGCGGCTTGATCCCCGGACATTCGCGATGCGCCCCGCTCATCCCGGGGGGTGCCCCTGTCGACCCCTTCCAGGCGGGGACGTCGTGGAGGATAGGGCAAACTGGACCCGCACGGTGTTTTCCCCGCCGACGGAGGCTCCGCGGTTCGGATTGAGACCAAGGTGGGAACGAACACTGTCCGATTGTGATATTGGTTGAATTGAGTCGGGACGGTCCCGAGCCCCTGCCACGCGGCGCGATGCTACGGCCAAATCCCGAACGGGCGTGCGGCCCGTCCGGCAGCGCCGTTACCTGCGTATGCCGAATATGAAACCAATACATCCCGTCACGACGGATCCCAACAGGTACGGCACATCCATCGTCGTGTCGGGCAAGCCTTTTGTATCCCGTTCGATGGTCAACCCGAAGGCAAGAGCAATGAACGGCAGGCAAACACGAACCACGACGAAAGCCACCGTCCCCGAAGGATCTCCGGAACCGAACAATCGGCCAATGGGGCCCATGTTTGTCCGAGTCACCCAGAGCTCTTGCTTTCTCACATCCGCTCTCTCCCGCACCGAGAATGCCCCGCGACTCTCAAATTCGGAATTCCGATCCTCGGAAAAGGCGGGGTTTTCTTCCTCATTCGGCGTGGGCGGCTTCCCGCTTTTCAATGGTGGGCTGCGAATTCATGAGCGCGGCGAACTCCTCGTGGATGTACTCGTCGCGGATCTTGGTATGGCGGGGCACGCTGAAATCGTTCTCCACCGCCATGCGATGCCAAGGCGTCCCGTCCTTGTGCGCCATATCCGAAAGCGCGAACGCCGAAAGATGGCCGTACCTCCCCCAGACCCAACCGATGAATTCCCTCACCACGGGATCCTCATCCCCCACGATCGGCGGATTCTCGAAGGGATTCATTGACTGCGGCTCCGTGATCGGTCGATCACTGAATACCTTGAGCGCGGGGTACAGGTCGGCGAATACGGGTCCATACCGCCAAATTTCGGGGCCTTCCGTGGTCAGCCGCGATTCGTCCACACCACGCGCCGCGAGCCACCAACCGTAAGCGCGGTAAACGAGCTTCTGGAGTTTCATGTGCTCGATGCCGCCGCTTCTCCCGAAGCGGTGCACGAAGGTATTGGCGATCGTCAACGCCGAGTACGGAACCGTCATCTTCCACTCCCCATGACTGTTGCATGTGCGGCGCGCTCCGGTCTTCGCCCGCCGGAAGCAGACTCCCTCCGAGGCCGCGCATTCGCCGAACCTCCGCCGCGCCCTGTTAGGCGCGGCGGCATGGAGCCTCCCTTCCCGTTCGCCGCTCTCCGGGCGGCCCGCGCCACTCCGCCGCGCGCGCCCGTCCAATCGAGTTCCCCGCCCGGCGCTCCGAACAAATCCAACCTCCTCTCCGCCAAGACCTTAAGCAACATGGGCGGGGACGGATTGCAAGATCCCGCGATATACAGACGCCAAACACAGTCGGGGTCCGCCCGGCGCACGAGCGCCCGGCGAAG
>JANQKA010000841.1 GCA_028281405.1 Hasllibacter sp.
GCTGTTCACCGCGCGGGTGACAGTCCAGATGCTGTTGTCGACCATCACCCGTGCGGTCCGCGCCAACAATCGCGACATGTGCTCTTCTTCGATTAGGAAGCCTCGTGATGAAGCTCCTATCGCCCGGTCGAACTGGACCTCCAACTGCTCGCGGATGTCGAAGTGACCATCGACAGATCCTTGACCGAGGTAGGTGCCCAGAATCTCCGCGGCCTTGGCCAAGTGGTAGTACGACATTAATTCCCACGCTGGCCGCACGTCCCTGCGAGCCTCCGCCTCTTTCAGAAACCCCGGTTCAATTTCCCGCTGAGCACCACGAATGGCGGCGATTCGCTCCTGAACCGCATCGAAATCTTCCCACCCCCTCTTTCTCAATAGACGCAGCCAAACTTCCAGAACCGACGACCATACCCTGACTCCCCAATCCCGTGAATCCACTGGGAAAGCCGGAAGTTCACTCTCCGTGACAATGCGACGAAAATCTGCGGAACGGTCGCCAATCACCGCAATGCATCCGAGCCGGACGAGCCAAAGCGCAACCTCAACAGGCTCATCGGGCCACGTCAGGGTTCTGGCGATCTGAAACGTCTCGGAAGCTACGGTGCGAAGTTCCGCCACATGTTCTTCGTCCTCCAAGACATCGAACATCTGCAGTTCCAGCGCACTCGCCACAAACCGTAGATCCCGGTCGTCGACTCCGCTGACCGGTTTTTCCAAGGCACGGGCGATCCTGCGGCGATTTGCCTCTGTCCAAGCGAGCTGAAGTCGATCGTCGCCAATTGCCTTTTTGATCCAAATGCCCGCTGTCATGTCGCAGCCCCGCGAAGCAAAGCCGGCCATTGCCCGATCGGGACGGGAAAATACCATGCCCTAATCTCGGCGCGCGTCGGCATTTCAATAATCTCGGCGAGAAACTTCGCTCGGGAGGCCACGTCCTTTTCATTGGGCTCCGTGTCGCGAAGGAGAACACCAATCAGAAGAATCTCCTTCCCTAGCGAATTCACGTAGCGATCAGCCGCGGCCAAGTAGAGTGCCCGTAATTCGTTAGATTGGCATCGTGCTTGAAGCCACGTTAACGAAAATAACTGGAGATCGAGTCGCATTGCCTCGTCCTTCAGCTGCCACGCCATGCCCCCCCTGCCGTACATAACTTTGGGCGGCGCGCCCGCGTCGGAGGAAGTCTTCACTTCTCCGAAGAGTAACGATACCGTGTCACCCTCCTTGCAGAGACCGATGATATCCGCGCCCGGCAAACTCGCCCGCGGCACACGGCGGTCCCGCGCAAGGTTCCATGGCCAGTATATCTCCCTCTCCGCGTCGTCTGTCAAAACGCACTCCGCCAAGGCTTCTCCAATCTCCCATGGCTGTTCCTCCGGGGCAGCTCGAAGGAGATTTTCGACAAACTCAGTGGCCGCGTTCGAGTCAGCCAAATCACGGAGATCAGAGGCGAAAGGGTCACTAGCTTCGTAGTCTTCGACCCGCGCTTTGACCCGATCCGCGACGTAGGACTTGAACCGATCCTCGTCCAAAACCTCGAAACCGCACCAATGCACGGAGTCTTTGGAACCCGAGTATCGCAGTTCCGGCGCCAGAGTGGAGACCATGCTACGAATCCCTCTCCATATCGACGAATACGTCGGCATCGACCTCCAGCACCTCGAGGGTCCGCTTGCGGACACCGATGCCGTGCTCGATCAGCAGGTCGATCAACTTGTCGCCGTCGATGAGCGTGATGGGCGCGGCACCTCCCGCGAACGCTTCCTCTTCGGTGCCCTTCGAAAATTTCGATGTTGCGATGATTGTTCCCCGAACCGCGTTGAAGCGGTAGAGTGAACCGCGAAGGGCATCGAGATCTTTGCGCTGAATCGTATTCCGGTGGCGCTTTGCCTGCACGACCTCGCGGACTCGGGTGATGCCAAGTTCGATGTCGGCCACCACGTCGACGCCACCGTCGCCTGAAGGGGAAGTGACCTCGACGTTTTGATAGTTCATTTCCTCGAGGAGGCGTTTGACGAGGTGCTCGAAGGCATAGGAGTCCAAATCGAGCAGCAGTTCGCGTAGAACTTCCCGGACGGATGCTTCCTGATTCTTGGCCAGGGTCCACAGCTCCCGCTGCTCATCAACTCCGAGGGATTCCTCGTCGGGGTCCACTCCCCTCAGGTATGCCAATCCGTCGTCGGTCACCGAATACATTGAGCCCTTTCGGTCGACGAGGCCGCGGTCGATGAGGTTGTTGAGGCGCACCCGCAAGGTTTCGCGGAAAGTAGAGGGGCTGCCAAAGCGCGACACGCGTTTCAGATACTCGATCCACTCATCGAGGATGCCGCCGTGCTTTGTCGTCCCTTTGCCGGCCACCAGCGCGAGGATCTTGGCGACGCCCTCACGATCGTCGAGGTAGAGCTCGGCCTCGCCGCCCTCGTTTTCGATGAAATCGCGGCCACGATCGGTGAGCGCGAGGTTCCCATCGGAATCATCCTTGACCAGATTGTACGTCTGGCACAGGAACCAGTGCCCAAGCGTGTGACGCGGGTTGACCGTCTTGCCGCTCCCTTTCCATATGGCCTTCGCGAGATCTTGTTCCTCACCTGAGAGCCGCTCCAAAATCCATTCATCTGGGTCGGTCCAGTCGACCGTGTTCTGTGGCGTTCCCCGGAGCTCGTCGAGGGCGGCCTTGAGGCCAGTGATCTGTTTGCGCGGTCGTCCCGTCCAAACGTTGAGCAGCTCCCGGACTTCGCGGTATGTCGGAAACAGTGATATTTGCACCCTCCGCTCCGTCCCGTCCTTCTGACCCTCGGCACCGTCACCATCGGCACCCGGCTCTTCGTTGCCCGCGGCCCCCGTGTTAACGCCGGAGGCGTGCAGGGCCCGCAACCCAAAAACTCCCCGCAGCAGGCGCACAAATTCGCTTTCGCGGCCGTTTTTCCTGATCTCGACCACGATCACCCCGTTCAGGGATTTCTCCGGATTCTTGCTGCCGGATTGCACGAGATTGCGTTTCAGGATCTCCTGGGCGAGATCCCGATAGTGCATGGGGCCTTGCTCCCGAAGAACGTGCGCCGCCGCTTCACGAAGCGTCATCGCGCAAACTCCTTCGCCACGGTTCCACTCGACCCGCAAAACAACGGGACGGATTCCTTCGCCTCCCGAGGCCGCGCAAGGAACTCATACGCATCTTTCGCGGCCACGTCGCTCACGAGCGGACGAAGTTTCCCGGTTCGGATGGCGGCAACGAGAGGCCACCTGCGAGACCCGCCCCCGATTCGAGACGCGTTCGCAACTGGAAAACTCTCTCCCTGCGGACTCGATCCGAGCCGCGGAGTTGCCTCGACCCTTCGCCATTCCCGTTCTCGCATATTCTCCTCCTTCTCCGCCGCTTGCACCGACAAGTCCGCATTCTCTACCCGAGGGCGGCCATCAATACCGCCGCTCGGTCGATTCGGATAGTTCCATACACCAAGCAGTTCCATACACCAAGCCCCGACGTCATTCCCCGCTTGGGGACTCGATCAAGAATCGCGCAGGATCAGGCATCGTCGCTGCGGAGCCCGTTGTAGGCACCAGTCACTGGTTCCACAAGTCCAACTCCGCAAAGCTCGGTTCCGGATGACTGCCCCTTCCCCGGAGCCCCAATATCGACCGCCAGCCCGCATCCCGGACGCGTCCCGCCGCCGGTACCATCATGCCATGGATTCCTTCGGGAACGGGGGAATCCAGCTTCGAGGCGGAAAATTCCGTCTCGCCGGAGTGACGACGGAAGCGTGACGGTCCGAACCGCCGCCGGAGGCTGGTCGCCCGGCGGCGAACCGGAAGGATGTCTGGTGGACGGGCATAATCGGAGAATCTACCACGATTTCCGCCCGGGCGCCTCCCGGTCCAGCTCCGACGGCAACCACGCGCCGGCCCTACCGATTCGCCGCGAATCCGCATCGGGTTCCAGTGCCATGCGAGCGGGAATCGCCCTATATTCCATCCGATCCGCCATCTCCGTGGAAGAGGAACGACAGCGATATGACGAACGACGCCCAATACGAACGCCGCGCC
>JANQKA010000017.1 GCA_028281405.1 Hasllibacter sp.
GGCGCTCCCCATCGATCTCGTGTGAGTCGGGCTGGCGGGCAACCGAACGGAGATGTCTCGTTCGACCCGCGCCCATGCCGCCGGACACGGGGGTACAAATCTGTTCGACGACCATTCGTCCTCCGCCTCCGGCGCCGCGTTGGCCGGGGGCCTGAGCATCGCTTCGCTGGACGCCCATGTCGGCTTCGATCCGGCGAAAGGAAAAGTCGGATGCGCGCTGTCCCCGCCTTGCTGGCATTCGCCGCCAAGGACGGACGGGCCGCGGCCCTCACCCGGGCGATGAAATTGACCACGAATTGGGATCCCGCCTTGTCCCGCAGTTTCACGAGGGCGCGGTTGACTTTCATGCATCGGAAGGCTGCAAGTCCTTGGCGGTCGCGGGCGACGTCGCGCCGATGCCGGTCATGGACCGGAACCGCTCCGCGCACTCCCTCGGAATCGCCAAGTGTCACGGATCCGGACGCGAATATGGGGTCATCGACCATCCGGCCATGCCCAAGGACAAAACTTGACGCGGGCGATGGCGGCGTCCCGGGGCCTATCCCGCGCCACGACGGGTTCACGGCGCGCCCGAGCCGACGATTCACCGCGTCGAATGGGACGATCCCGGCTCGAATAGGCGGACCACCACCCAATTCATGAAGCCAAGGCCCGTCCGCCGTCGCGGGCGCCGAAATCAAGTCGCGAGGGTCCGACCTGCTGATCGCGGGAGAACACATCACAATGGCAACGATGATTACGTCGGAGAATCGAGGTAAAGTGGTTACCGCCCACCCTTCGATTGGATTCACTGAATCACACTCACGACGTCGCCCTTTGGAACAGCATTGCTTTCATATCGCGTGCTTGCCAACTCATGAACACGACTTTGAGTTACGTCACTCTCCAGCGCCACACGACAATAATTCTTCACATGCGCCAACCGGCGAATTCAAATCCAGAGCAAACACATGGATCGCTTCACCGGCATCACGGGCCAAATCGCCACCATCTTAGGGCAAATCCGGTCCCTGATTGTCACCGTGACCGCCGTAATAGTTCCAGATGTTGCGCTTTTTTCCGAAGTTCGAAATTCCCGACGGTTCGGCCAATCGTTTCGGATTCTCCGTGGAAAAATTCGAATAGGAATTGTCCGCCGACTTCCCAAGGTCCACTTGACGCTGGGTCGCCGTGCTCGGCTTTCCACGGAAGGCCGCCTCCGACCTGGGATGTCCCCGGCCAAGGTTTGGTTCCGCGCCCCGGCTCCGGAACCATGAATATCCAGACAGCGCTTTCCACGAAAATATGCGCCACGAAATCCGTTCGGTAAACCAATACTATTGGATTTCCTGCCACAGTGCCCTCAACTCGGTCAGCGAGACAATCCGTTCCCCGGAGTCGGCGGCCTCCAATGCGTGGTCCACGGCCGACTGCTTGAGGGAGTACATGATATTGTCAGCTATGGTCGAGACGGGGTCGAAGGTTTCGTCCTCCATTTCCTCCATGTCGTTCATTTCATCCAAGTCGTCCACTTCATCGGAATCTTTCCCGAACAACTCCAATCCCCGCAATACTTCCGGAAGCGTCGGAGCGGAATTGGTCCTGGTGGCGAGTTCGGCAAGTAGATATGAATTCCTCTGCTGCATTTCCGCGATTTCATAATGCTCTTTTGTCACCTCCACTTCCACATCGTCCGATTCCCCTTCATCCGGATTCCGCTCCCGCCACTCTTCCCTCGCGATCTCCAACGCCATGGCCTCCACCCCGGCCGTTCCCATTTCGAAGGAAACCATGTCATTCAAAATTGTCAACAATTCGTCGATCAATATTTCCTGGCATATTCCGGCGGATTTAAACTTCAAAGTTTCGCGAACCTTGGCCTTTAGATCGTCCAAATCGTCCGCCCCGCACCGTTTGGCCAAATCATCGTCGATCTTCGCGACCTCAACGACGGCCAATACACCCTTGATCTCGACTTCGAATACGGCGGTTTTGCCGGCGATCAACTCAGCACCGGATCCGAACCGCTCCGGCATTCGGTCCGGAAGCCGAGCTTCGATCAACTTCCGGTCGCCGGTGGAGAGACCCACCAGTTTCTCTTCGAGGCCCGGCATGTATCCGGATCCGATCTCCATTCTCAAATCATCCTCATCACCCCCGACGAATGTAATTCCGTCGACCGTTCCCGAATAACTGACGGCCACCAGATCCCCGCGTTCGGCCGGCCCCGGCTTGTCGGCGAAGCTCGTTGCGATCGCATCCAGATAAAATTCCAATTCATCATCGGTGGGAGTCACCACCAATCTCTTGAAATCGATCCCGCTGAAATCCAACTCCGGGATATGCGGCTTCAGGTCGTAAGTCACTTCAAAAGTGAAACCTCCATCCAGGGATCCCCCGTTTTCGGGACGCACCATTTCGATATCCGGCGGCTCCATCACGCTGTCGCCGGTCTTCTTCAACAACACGTCGACCGCTGCGTCGATCACTTCCACAACCGCATCTTCCGCGGCCTCTTCGCCGAAGCGACCGCGCGCCTCCTCCAGCGTAATCCGACCTCGCTTGAGGCGTTTTTTGCCGACGATTTCTTCGAGATTCACCAGCGCCTTGAAGAGTTCGCTCTGGAATTCCACCCGGTTCAGTTCGACCCTGTAGGAGCGGGTCATGCTCTCGTTCCGCAGTTTCTTGACCTTCATGGCAACCTCCGGTTGGGACGCTCTGATGGAGAATTCGTCCCTTCCTAGCGGCGTGGCGGGCGGGCGCAAGCAAATTCCTCCCCCGTTCGGCATCCCGGTCAAACCGCCATCGGGACCGGGCGGTGGTGAGCCAACCCGACGACCGCCCGCGTCCGGCGGAAGGACGCCGCCTCGCCAAGTCTGGATGGACGGGGAAATGCGCCGGCGACTCGTCGGACAAGCCCCGCCGGCACGGAGAACCTCGACGGGCGCCGCGCGTCCTGTTCCCGATTCCGCCCGGATCATTCCGCGAAGCGAAATCGGACCCGGCTTCCATGACCCCGCGTAAGGAGATTCCCACGGCGCGGGGTCAACGACATTCTCCTCCGCGGTCGCCCGCCACCCGCGAAGCGGGTTCGATGGTGGCATCCCATCTTCGGACCCGGTCCCAACGCGGACCCGGCGGATTCCAACCGGGGCATCCTTGGCCTCCGGCGCGAACCCGTGCCGTTGAGAGACAAAAAGTGGACTCCACGCCCGACATGTGAGCATTCCTTATTTTCTCCTTTCGGCACGCTGTAGGACATGCGTGTCGGGCGCGGGGGCCGAAATCCGCATTCCGACCGTGGAAGTGGCGCTCCGAGGGGTCCATCATGTGACACGGGCGGGGCCCCTTCGACCCGCGGAACCCTCTTGAGCGTTTGCCGCCCACCCGCCCGACGGGCCAATTCGATTTCTGTCGGCGCGGTCGCGACCCACCCGCCGCCCGCATTCCCGACACCGCATCCGGTCGCAGGAAGACGAATCGCTCGGCCCGGCCCGAGCCAACCTTGCGTCCCCGGCCGTCGTCGCGGCCATCCGCCGAATGGCGCGGCGACCCTGGACTGCCCGCAGGCCGGCATTCGAAATCGAGTGCGTGGAAGAGTCCGCCAAGTCCTGGCCGGGGGAGGGATCCCATCCCCCGGAATCCCCCCGCCGGACGACGGGTCCGCCGCGGC
>JANQKA010000065.1 GCA_028281405.1 Hasllibacter sp.
TTTCTCCCGCCGCCGTCGTGCCGCTCATCTCCGCGATCATGTTCGCCATCTACGCGCTCCTCACCCGCCACGCCGCCCGCGGGGACACCGCCGCGACCAGTTTCTTCTGGACCGGAACCACGGGGGCCGTCGGGGCCACCGCCCTCGGCCTGTGGTTTTGGGAACCCATGAGCGCCCCGGACTGGATCTGGATGGCCGCCCTATGCGTCAGCGGGGCGCTGGGCCACTGGTTGCTGATCCGCACCTACGAGGTCGCCGAAGCCAGTTCGGTGCAGCCCTTCGCCTATTTCCAGCTCGTGTTCGCCACCGGAATCGGCATCGCCGTGTTCGGCGAATCGATTCGTTGGAACGTGGCGTTGGGAGCTTCCGTGGTCGTGGCGGCCGGGGTGTTCACCGCGTTCCGCCAGCGTGTGGGGCGAAACGCCGGAAAATAAAGCGCAGTCGACTTGGGAGAGAACCAAACAACGGTAGACGACGGTGTCGGAGTCCTTCGACGGCCCGCGTGGACTCCACGAGGCCCGCGCCACGGATTCCTTCATCCCCCCGGTTCTCCATTGGCGGAGTTCCGTCGACTTCGGTGTGACACCGCATCGAATGACGATGGTTGTCGGCGCGCTCCGAAGATCCGCGTACATATTCACCCGGCTTGCGCCACCGCCGATTCCATCAAACCCGCCGGCGCCCGATCCGCGCCCGACGCTCCCCGGAACCGGACGCGGCATCCCGGCGGCCTTGACGCCGCGCGGCATCCGCCTCCCCGGACGGCCTCCGGAGCGCGCCGCTTCCCGGCCGGACCGCCGCGGCGTCAACGGCGCCCGAGATCCAAGCTTGGAGTCAGCGGCCTGACCTCGCCGGCCAAACGCATTTCATAGATCGGCACCGACTCCATCACGCGCATCACGTAGTTCCGCGTCTCGTTGAACGGAATGTGCTCGATCCAATCGATCGGGTCGACGCCGCGCGCGCGGGGGTCGCCGTTGGTCCGCCTCCAGCGTTCGACGCGCGTCGGGCCCGCGTTGTAGGCCGCCGCCATCAGCGGTTGATAGCCGTCGAACCGCCGGTCGAGTTTGTCGAGATAGGCCGTCCCCAACAGCGCGTTGTACCCCTTGTCGGTCAGTAGCCTGGAGGAGGAATACGACCGCCCCACCCTCGCCGCCATCTCCCGCGCGGTTCCCGGCATCAACTGCATCAAACCGCGCGCGCCGGCGGGGCTGATCACCTTCTTGTCGAATTCCGACTCCCGGCGGGCGATCGACAATGTCAGCGCCGAAAGCCCGCCGAGTTCCACGGATCCGATATCCGCCACCGGATAATACGCCCGTTGCAGGACGATTCCCTGATTGGCCGCGAATTTCGCCATGCGGAGCGCGATGTGATCCTCGCCCCGGTCCAGCATCATATCCGCGATTTCCCCCATCTCGTGGGCGTCGAGGCTTTCGCAGAGGTGAATGATCCACCGCTCGGCGAGATCGGTCTCCCCCGCTTCGAGAAGGAGCCCCGCCGCCTTCCAGACCGAGGAATCGAAGTGTGGGGCGCTCCTCGAAACCGGATAGCGGCGCTTGCCCAGAAGCGCGGGGTCGGTGGACGCGCCGACCTTCTCCGCCGCGAGTTGGCCGTAGAAACTCGTCTGCCACTTCGCGCCCTCGGCGTAGGCGAGCCGGGCGGTGGTCCGGTTTCCCAGCGCCTCGTGGGCGCGTCCCACCCAATAATTGGCGCGGCCCCTGCTGATCGGGGTTTTCGCGATGGCCTCGAAATCCCGGAAATGCGTCAACGCCCGCGCGGGGGCTCCCAGAAACCGGAGCGCGAGGTAGCCCGACAGGAATTCCAGATCGATGAAGTGGGAGCCGCCGTGGAGGCCATGGTTGCTCGCCACCCCGTAGGCCAGGAGATGGTCGCCCGACCGCATCAGTCCGCGCGCGAGGCCGCCGCGGTGGGACGCCCAGCGCTCCGGGTCTCCCAGCGCGCCCGCCGCGGTCTGCGTGATCAGCAACCGGGCGGCTTCGCGGTACCGATCCCTTTTCAGACGCCAGCGGAACCGTTCGTAGGCGAGGCCGGGATCGTCGCGCAGGTGTTTGGGAACGGCGTCGATCAGATGGTCGACGCCCGGCCAGTCGCCCCTGAGCCCCATGCGCGCCTCCGCCAGCGCCCTCCTTCCCGCGTCGACCTTCGGGAAGAGCCTTCTCGCCTCCGAGTGCTTTCCCATCCAGAGAAGCGCGTCCAGCCGTTCGGCGTGCAGGGGGGAAATCACGCCGCGGTGCCGCGCTTCGAACGCCTCCTGCTCCCCGGGGGTCATCGACATCGACATCCACGCCCGTTCGATCTGCGCCCGCGCGTCCCCATGCGCGCCCCTGGCGCGGAGGGCGGCGGCGAGCCTCAGCGCGCCCACGGGGGTCTGCGCGTCGGCTCCGTCGAAGAACGCGAGAACCTCGTCGGCTCCCGCGCCCGCGGGGATCGTCTCCTCGCCGCTCCGCCGCATCAACGGCAGGCCCGGCCAGTCGCCGAAGTCGCGCATGAAGACGAGATATTCATGAAAACCGGCGGGGCCGTCGCGGAGCCTGTGCCAATCGATCACCGCCTGCGCGTTCGGGTCCGGAATGGCTTGGAGCGAATTCCAATGCCGGCGGCGCACCTTGGCGAGCTCTTCCGCCAGCAGCGCGACGGTCGGGCCCGACCGCGCCACCCCGTCGGTCGCCCAAAGGCCGACCGCGACGCACACCGCCAGAAACGCGGCTTTCGGAAACCCATACGACATGACGACACCTTTCATCGCCCCCGGGGGCGGTTACGACCGCCGCGGAAAACCGGCGGCCCTCCGCGGATACTCCCTCCCGGCCGGAGCGCGCCCGACGCGCCATTCCCCGGCCAAGCGGATGGCTCCATACAACCCTTGTCGCGGCGGCGCCAACGATCTTGGCATCCGGCGGAATACCGCCTATCGTCCACATGGCGCGCCCGGATCGCCCCAGGCGACATGAACCCACAAGGGGACACCGCCATGTTCATAGGCTCCCTGCCCGCCCTCGTCACGCCCTTCCGCAACGGAGAGGTGGACCGGGACGCGCTCAAACGCCTTGTCGAGTGGCACGTCGACCAAGGATCGGACGGACTCGTCCCGGTCGGGACCACCGGCGAAAGTCCCACCCTCAGCCACGAAGAGCACGGGATGGTGGTCGAAACCGTGGTGGAGGCGGTCTCGGGCCGCCTGCCGGTCATCGCCGGAGCGGGTTCGAACAGCACGGCGGAGTCGATCAGCCTGGTCGAGCACGCGAAGCGCGTGGGCGCTGACGCGGCCCTCGTGGTGACTCCGTACTACAACAAGCCGACACAGGAGGGCCTCCACCGGCATTTCGCCCGACTGGCCGAGATCGGCCTTCCCATCATCATCTACAACATACCCGGCCGGTCGGTGGTCGACATGTCGCCCGCCACCATGGGCCGACTCGCCAAGCTCGGCGCCATCATCGGCGTCAAGGACGCGACGGGCGACGTGACGAGGGTTTCCCTGCAGCGCGCCGCCTGCGGTCCGGAGTTCGTCCAATTGTCGGGCGAGGACGCCTCTGCGCTCGGCTTCAACGCCCACGGCGGCGTCGGGTGCATTTCGGTGACAGCGAACGTTGCCCCGAAGCTCTGCGCCGAATTCCAGCGGATGACGCTGGCGGGCGATTACGCCGGCGCGCTGGGCCATCAGGATCTGTTGCTGCCGCTGCACGAGGCCGTGTTCATGGAACCGGGACTGGTCGGAGCGAAATACGGATTGTCCCGGTTGGGACTGTGCTCCGAGGAGGTGCGCCTGCCCCACGTCGGCCTGACGGACGGGGCGAAGGCGGCCATGGACGCGGCGATGCGTCACGCGGGCATTCTGGACTGAGGGCCGACCGCGGATTCCGGGCCATTCGACCGCGGCTTCCGGAACCGAAGCGATGCGGGATGGAGGGGAGGCCGCCAGTCCGCGGTTCCGATTGGAAGGAATCCCGGACGGACGGGGGGATGGCGACCAAGGACGCCGCAATGCGCAACGCGTGCGTCCTGGACCGAGGGCCGACGCGGGTCAGTGCCGTTCGACCGCGGCTTCCGGAACCGAATCGATGCGGGATGGCGGGGAGGCCGGCATTCCGCGGTTCCGATTGGACGGAATCCCGGACGGACGGGAAGATGGCGACCAAGGACGCCGCAATGCGTCACGCGGGCGTTCTGGACCGAGGGCAGACGCGGGTTCAGTGCCGTTCGACCGCGGCTTCCGGAACCGAATCGATGCGGAATGGCGGGGAGGCCGGCATTCCGCGGTTCCGATTGGACGGAACCCCGGACGGTCGGGCCGCCGGCGTCGATTCATCGGCGAAATCGAAACAACGGGCGGGAGTCCCGCGAAGGTGGAATTCCATGGAAGCCGTTGCCATATGATACCCGTGGTCACCGGAGAACGGAGGAATGCATGATAGGGAACCGACTCAAACTCGCGCGGTCGGCCGCGGGGTTGTCCCGATCCGAATTGCGGGCGAAAACCGGGAACCGTCTCACGGAACGGATGATCGAAAAGCTCGAGCGCAACGAGGTCATGACGGATTTGCGTGGCCTGATGGACTTGGCTTCCGCCCTCGGCGTGGCCGAGGAGTTTCTGATCGGCAATCAGGAAATGACGCTCGAAGCGGTCGAATTCCGAAAGAACTGCGCCGCCAGAAAGCGCGACGAAGCCCGGGTCGAGATGGAGACGCTGGATTTTCTGGAGCGGTGCCTGACGCTCGAGGGCCTGTTGCGCACGCCGAGCGGCGAATGGAGCAAATCCGGCGAAGACCCGTACCCCGTCCGCGGGAATCTCGATGGGGCGGAGCGCGCGGCCGAGAACCTGCGCGATGATTGGCGACTGGGCGGCGACCCGATTCCGAATCTGGTCGAATTGCTGGAGGGCCGCGGCATCAAGGTGCTATCCATCGATTTGACGAATATTCACGGGATGACGGCCCGGGTCCGCGCGCCGGATGGCGGAACCGTGCCCGTGATCGTCGTGAAGAAAGAGCGCCGTGGAGAGCGTCAACGCTTCGCGCTCTCGCGCGAACTCGGCCATTTGGTCATGGACGTCGACAAGGAATCCGTCGACGAAGAAAAGGCCGCGAACCGCTTCGCGGGGGCGTTCTTGATGCCGGCAGAAGATATCCGACGTCAAGTCGGAGATCATCGCGCGTCGATCCCCATCAAGGAGCTGTTCGATCTGAAGAGACGCCACGGGGTGAGTGTTCAAGCCATCACGAATCGCTGCAAAGAATTGGGCATTTTCGGACAACCCCTGTTCAATCGTCTCTTCATGGAATTCGGCCATAGAGGTTGGCTGAATCCACCTTACGCCGAACCGAACGGCATTGAAATAGAAATTCTCTCCCGCTTCGAGCGGCTTGTGTTCCGGGCTCTCGCCGAGGGTGAAATTTCGGATTCCAAGGCGGCGGAATTTCTCCGTGTTCCCATCCACGCCATTGACGGGATGATGTATGGTCCAGTCCAAGTGACATGCCCCCAGATTTACCCGCATTCGGAACCGGACCATGTTCTTCCTTTGGCCTCAGCCCGGGCCGCGGAGCCACCTCCGGTGGAGGCGACCACGGGAGCGGACACGTCGGGGGCGATATCTCGCCACGATCGGTGACGCAAGGGCGGCGGCCGCTTCCTCCTCGAGGCGGGCGTTGTTCCTGACACGGACAACTCACCCGGCAGAGGGCTTCATTGCCGACCACCCATCCCCGCTCGCCCGGCGTTTCCGAAAAACCGCTTCGGGATTCGCGCGGGAGGGAACGCATCCCGCCGATTCTTCCGCGCACCCTACCGCTTCGGCTCGCCGACGGTTCCGCCAGGCTTGAATTCGGGCGAACGCTTTCGAATCGATTGGGCCCAAGTCGCGCGGCACGGTCGGAAGCCGGCCAGTTTCGGCCCGTCACCCCGGAAGGGCTCTCGACAAACATTCCAGCGGCGTGTATGAGGGAACGATGTCGAAGCCCAAAAACAACCCGAATTACAAGGTGATCGCCGAGAATCGGCGCGCCCGTTACGACTACACCCTCGAAGAGGATGTGGAGTGCGGCGTGGCGCTGCTTGGATCCGAGGTGAAGTCGCTGCGCCGGAACGCCGCCAACATCGCGGAAAGCTACGCCACCGTGACGGATGGCGAGTTGTGGCTCGTGAACAGCTACATAGCTCCGTACGAACAGGCCAAGACGTTCCAGCACGAAGAGCGCCGCCGCCGTAAGCTGCTCGCGTCCAAACGGGAACTTTCGCGCATGTGGAACGCCACCCAGCGCGAAGGGCTGACCTTGGTGCCGCTGGTGATGTATTTCAACCACCGAGGGTTGGTGAAACTGAAGATCGCCATAGCCAAGGGCAAGAAAATCCACGACAAGCGCGAAACCTCGGC
>JANQKA010000076.1 GCA_028281405.1 Hasllibacter sp.
CCTCGAAATTCAGGGTGTCGCGGAAACACTTCGCGACGGCAGCACCAAAAGTCATGGCTGTTCCTCCTTTTTCTGGGCCATGCTGAGCGATTTCCACCATTGTGGGAAACGCGGTCGGCACTTATCGCGGGGGAGACCGGGATGTCAATGCCGGCGAGTGGGAATTTGCCGATTGCGCATGGCCGGAGTTCCGGAACCCGCGGAAGCCGTGGTGTGGTGACGCGGCGGGGGCGCTCGTCCGAGACCGTGATTGCCGTCGCCGGGAGCGAATTCGACGCGTGAAAGGACAAAGGACGCGTTTCGGGTGGTCCGCCGCGACCGGTTGCAGATGGTCGCCGCGGTTGGCTTCGCCTTCCTCCCCAACCGAGCCGAACCAGGGCGCGCTTGGGGGAAGCGTGCGCGGACCCGGGAGCGATACGACCGGGCGAAGCGCCCGCGGGAGGTGGTCGGAGGACCGCTCCGGAGGCGGAAAGGGCGGCGCGGAGGAGGTCCGCCGCGGGGCGGCTCATCTGGCGGCCGCACCGCGGGCGCGGGAGAAGTTGGAGACCATGGAACTGGGCCGGGTCACGCCGTTCGCGATGTCCCCCAACCGGCTAACCGGCCTCCTTCCCGCCACCGCTCAAAGGATCGGCCCCGAAGCGGTTTTCCCCGGCGCCGCCCCTAAGGGTGAAAAAGACGATCAGCGGCATGACGCAGGCGACGGCCAGGATATGGGCCTGTCCCACTTCAACCACCGCTTCCGATCCGATCATGAACGACAAGACGTCGTGCAAGATGAGCGGGATGCTGAGAAGCAGCCACCAACCCCTCCGATTGGTGTCGTGCAGGCGGCGGACGGAGACGGCCAAGCTCGGAAGAAACGTCCCGAGCCAGAAAATCAAGGAGAACGCGTAAAAAATATTCGCCGCGTCCCAAGCCGAAGCGGAAGTCGCCCACGACTCGCCGGAAGCCAGGAGGCTGAACGTCGCCGACGTGAACAGAAGGAACCACCAATATTCGGCCCGGGGAGACCGTCCGCGGAAATTCACGTAGTCTTTAAAGCATTTCTTCACGGCGGCCGGAAAGCTCATCATGGCGGTGGCATCCTGAATCCGGGCCGCGTCAAGGCGGCAAGGAGTTTTCACCCCACCAGTCTAAGGAAGATCGGCGGACGGTGCAATCTTGATCCGACCGCCTTGGCGCCGGGCCCGCCGCGACCTTGTCCGAAAAGGAGGAAAGCGCGGTGGCGGACACCGACGAAGCGGAACCCGAACACGGGCGGGCCCGGTCGGGAGGCCGGAACCGCGGAGGCAAGGCGGCCGACGAAGTCCCCGGCCCGCGAATTCCTCCCGGCGTCCCCTCCCATCGGTTGCTGTCGGGGCGTGCGCCGGGCGGCGGTTCCGGGGAATCCGGAACCATCGCCGCCCGGTTTTCGTCATTGGTGAGCGCGCGTCCTAGCCTCCGCCGCCGCCGCGCAACGGATTGGAACCGAAGCGGTTGTCGCCGTCGCTGCCCTTCAGAACGAAGAAAACGAGCAGCGCGAGAAGGCAGATGAGGCCCACGATCTGGAACACGAATGCCGCATCCTGACCGGCGTAGAACGTCATTATGTCGGACGCGATGAGGGGGACTCCGAGGAGCATCCACCAACCCGTCCGGTCGATGTCATGCAGGCGTCGGACGCCGACGGACAAACTCGGAAGCAGCGTCACGAGCCAGAAGAGCAGGAAAATCGCTTGGAAAACAAGCGCCGTCGTCGTCTCGTTGGCGGAGTCCGCCCACCATTGGACGAGGCCGATCACGGCCATTACCGCGGAAATGAACAGAGCGAACCACCAGTATTCGGACCGGGGCGAGCGCCCGCTGAAGGTCAGGTAGTCCCGGAAGCACTTCTTCACGGCGTCGGGGAAACTCATCATGGGTTTGTTCCTTGATTTCGGGCCGCCTGGCGGCGGCGGTCTGTGTGTAGGTGGGGCGTGGTACCGTGATTTGGCGGGGGGCGCAAGCGCCGCGTGCCCCTTCCGCGGGCGCGCGGGAGCGGCCCGAACCGGCGGCGGTCCGCCATGCTCTGGGTCGGCGGTGCGCGGGCCGGTTGGACGGGCGGCGGAATTCACGTCGCCCGCCTCCACGTCGGCGTCCGGCGGTGAAATTCGCGGCGGAGCGGCGGCCCGGGCGGTCACAGTGCTTCGGGCGGCGGATCGGTTCCGCTCGGCGACAGCTTCCCGCTTGGCCATGTTCACGAACGGGGAATGTCCGCTCCTGGTCCGTCGACCGCGCCGGTCCCGCCGCCTTCGGTTGGTTCGGGAACCGGCCTACTTCCCGCAGCCGAGCGGGCCGGGTCCGAAGCGGTTGGGCCCCGCCGTGGCCTTCCGGATCGGCAATTTGGCCAGCGGAAGGACGCCGACGACGAGCGTCGCCGGGATGATCCCCGGGTGTTCCCGGGTGAGGAACGCCAGGAGGGGCGGGGGAGCCATCCGCGGGGCCGGAATGTTCCCGGGGATATCCAGGGCGAGGAGCAGGTCGTGACCCAGAGCCACCGGAATCCTGCAGGGCACAATCCACCAACCCGTCAGGCCGGTGTCGTGCGGTCGGCGGATGCCGACGGAGAGGGCCGGCAGCGGGTACGGGAGCATGAGCATGGACTCGAAAATTCCCATTTCCAAAGGCGGCGAGTCGACGGTGGCCGCGTCGACGAACGCGGCCACGCCCTCCCCGGCGGACACGAACAGGGCGAACCACCAGAATTCGGATCTGGAGGCCCGCCCCTCGAAGTCCAGGCCATTCCGGAAGCAATATTCGACGGCGGTTCCGAATGTCATGACCGTTCCACCTTGACCGCGCGCGGAGCACGCGCCCGGAATCCGTCTCCGAACGCGGGGAAAGCCCGGTAATGGGCCAAGGCGGGAGCGTCATGCCGATCGGACGCGGGAGCGTTGCGGGAGGCCCGCCGGCGCCGGGCCAGGATGCGAACGGAGTGGCCCGTCGGCCGGGGCGCGATCAATCACGGTGATGTCCGTGGGTGGATTCGGGAACGCGGCCCGGCTGGGTCAATTCTCCGTTCCGCCGATCCGCGGTTCGCTCCCCTTTGACAGGCGGACGATGTTTGGGCGGTGCCGCGCGATTATCAGCGCCGCGAGGATGGCGCAGAAAGCAGCGGCGGAAGGTGGGCCGAGCAACCAGGCCCAGAGCGGCGACAGCGCCGCCGCGGCGAGCGCCGCGAGCGACGAGAAGCGGAAGATCAGGGCGGTGGCGAGCCAAGTGGCGCAGACGGCGAGGCCGAGGGGCCAATTCAGGGCCGCGACCGCGCCGAGGAACGTCGCGACCCCTTTGCCGCCTTTGAAGCCCAGCGCGATCGGGAAGCAATGCCACAGGATGGCGGCGATCCCCGCGATCTGGGCGGCGTCCTCCGCGAGAACGGCGCGGGCGGCCAGCACGGCGGCCGCCGCCTTGCCCGCGTCGAACGCCAACGTGAGGAAGGCCGCCGGCCTGCTGCCGGTGCGAAGAACGTTCGTGGCGCCGATGTTGCCCGAACCGATCCCGCGGGGGTCGCTCAAGCCGAAGAGGCGCGAAATGGCGATGCCGAACGGCACGGATCCAAGCAGGTACGCGGCGATGGCGGCGGCGGCGAGCGCGGAAGCTCCGGTCTCGGGCTCCGGAAACACGACCTACCCCTCGGAGTCCGCGGCCGACCCGCGCGTGGGGACTCCGAGGGCCTCGGAAAACGCGCGCATGAGCTCCGGATCCTTGACGCCGCGCTCGCGTTCCACTCCGGAGGACAGGTCGACCTGTCCGGCGCCGGTCAGGCGAACCGCTTCGGCGGCGTTGTCCGGGGTCAGTCCTCCGGCGAGCATCCACGGAACCGGCCAGCGTCGGTCACGGAGCAGACTCCAGTCGAAGGGCATTCCGTTGCCGCCCGGAACTTCCGCCCCGTCCGGGGCCTTGGCGTCGATCAAAAGTTGGTCGGCCGCCGGGCCGTGGGCGTCCACGGCCGCCAGATCGCCGGGTTCCGCGACGCCGATGGCCTTCATGACCGGAAGGCCGGTCATGGCGCGGACCCCGGCCACCCTCCGGGGCGGTTCACCGCCGTGAAGCTGAATCATGTCGAGGGGCACGGAGTCGGTGATCTCCGCCAGAAGGTGGTCGTCGGCGTCGACGGTTAGCGCCACTTTCGCGATTCCGGGAGGCGTGGCCAAGGCCAGCGCGCGGGCGGTTTCGAGCGTGACGTTCCGCGGAGACTTCGGGAAGAACACGAAGCCCACGTAGGCCGCGCCGGCGGCGGCGGCGGCGGCCACGTCCCCGGGCCTGGTGAGGCCGCAGTATTTTATTCTGACTCCGGTCATCGGCGTTCGATCAGCCCGCGTCCGTCTGGTCGCGGAGCAGGGCGAGCACGTCGTCCTCCACGGGTGGCTCCGCTTGTTTGAGGTGGCGGTTCTCCTCGGCCAACCGCTCCACCTCGCGCCGGTTCCGGGCGGCTTCGGCGCGATGCTTGTGCGCCCGCAGCCATTCGAAGGCGTACCCCGCGACGAGGCCGATGACGACGGCGGCGAGGATCACCAGGAAGAGCGGCAGGGTCAGCGTGGCGTCGAAGCCCGTCAGCGGAGCCGCCTCCTCGGGCAGAAGGCGCAGCGTCACGGGATCGTGGTTGGCGAACGCCACCACGAGAAGGGCCGCGCCCGCGAGAGCGAGGAGGGCGTATTTCGCCGCGCGCATTCGAATCAGGCCCCTTTTCCGACGCGGTCCCGGAGCAACCGCGACGTCTTGAACATCGGCACCCGCTTCTCCGGGATGACCATGGGTCCGCCGGTCAGGGGATTCCGGTTGGTCCGACCCTTCCGCATCTTGGTGAAGAATGTCCCGAAGCCGCGGAGTTCCACCCTGTCGCCGCGGGTCAGGGCGGCGGCGATTTCCTCGAAGAACGTCGCCACGATTCGTTCGGCGTCGCTGTGAGCGAGATGGGGGTTTTCGTCCGCGATTTTCTGAATCAATTCGGATCGGATCATCTGCGCCCACTTTCGCGTTTTCCGGACGGGACGGTCCCGTCCCGAACCGAGCATACGATGATCGTCGTCGGTTGTGAACGCCATCGCGTGATGCGGCGCGGGAAAGGAAAATGGCGCCGCGTGCGGAATCCCGGCCTCGCGGTCGACTTCCGGCGCGGTCCGGCCATTTGCCGCGGGGATGCGTGATGGGGGAACGGCGGTTCCTCCGCGTGGGATATCGCTCGCCGCGCGATTCGATCCGGGCCGCGCGAAGTCGCATCGAACGCCCCGGGTATCCGACGCCGTCCTTCGCGGTCGTGGATTCGGGACGGATTCCCCGAAGGGCCGCCAGCCGCGGCAACCGTCGGGTTGGAGCTTTCGTCGAACGGGAACCCATGGCCAACGGGATGTCGGTTTCCGAGCCGCGCGGGCCCGCGTCCGATCCCGGTCAAAGCCCGCGAATGATTCGGACGGGAGAGGCGGAACGTGCCGGTCGCCGGTTGCTTACGGCTGGCCACGGGAGTGCTTTCGTTCGATCTTGACCGCGTTGCCGCCGCGGATCCCCGCCGTGGGAGGAGCCGCGCCGGGAAGGATCGTGGCGATCGAGCGTGTCGGAGACTCGATCCAACGGGATCCACCCAAATCCAGCATCGCGGCCCCCGAGGCCCCCCGCCCCGGGCGGGCGATTTCCGGTTCGGGGGGCGGGTGCAAGGTCCAAACTCCCGACGGCCCGCGGGAGCGGGCGTTTTGTCCGGAATTCCCGGAATGGACGGCGGGTTCTTGTCGCGGTTGGTCGCTTGCTTTCATTCCGGACCCCGCCAACCATCGCGGCGAAGAGTTTCACCACGGTCGCGAAGGGACCGCACAATGGAGCGGCGATGACCGTCCGCCGCAGAAATTCGGATTTGCCGCCTCGCCGGGGCGGAGTGCCCGGATTCGGGTTGAGATCACCCAAGCCACCCCTAATGCCGGCATCGGTCCGATTCGTCGATCTCCGAAGAAGAGGTTTCCACTACGGCCTTGAGAACCCGTCTCGGATAGTCGTGGTGCGAAGCGAAGAACGGAAGGGTGACAATGTGGCAAGGTTTGGCCACCGGGGAGATCCCGCCGCGGACGGAGCGGCGGGTGGTGACGGCGCCGGCGCGGCGGGCGGGGTGGCCTTCGTGGACGGCTCCATCGACGTCGCCTCGAACCTTGTCCAGTTGCTTTCCCACGATACGGCTTGGGTATGGGGGGTCTATTCGTGTTTTCTTGAACGCGGTGATTTAAGGCGGCGTGCTGTGGGACCACGTTTTGGTGGCCGCAGGAAGCCGAATGTCTCCGGAGCAAGGGATTGCCGAGCGGATCGAGGCGCTCACCGCGTTGCGAATAGACATGCATGAGCAGTTCGCGGTCCGCCGGAAGGACTTCAACGACCGAATGGACGCGCGGCGCAAGGAGATGCCGAGTGATATGCGGACGCCGCTTCGGCCACCGCCGCGTCGATTGGCGTTCGGACCGGAGTCGAGGCGGAGTTGTCGGGCGGGCTTTTGAATTTCCCCGACACACGGGATGCCACCCGGAAATCGGGAACTCCGACCGGGGGCGAGCAACGGGGATAGGGAGGAAGCAAACGGCGGAGCGAGGCCTGGAAACAAAATTTTGGTTGAAAGTCGCTTGACGTGGTCTCCTGGCGGCTGTTGTGGCGATTCCGTTTCGCGTGGAATCTTCCGGAGTCCGGATGGGTCGCCCACCCGCCGTCCGGCCCTCCGCGCCTCTTCGGATGGCCGGTATGACGTTCCGCGAGGCGCGGGCTTGGCAACGGGTCACATCGCCAAGGGGCCGTGGTATCCAGTCGACGCGTGCCGCGCTTTGTTCATCGATTTGCGTCACGCGCCGAGGCGCCCCGGAGCCCCTCCGCCTTCGCAACGCCGCCTCGTTGGAGCGACGGCCGCCAAAATGGGGGATTTCCGTCGCCGTCGATCCGGTGATTCTCCGTCGCGGTCGATCAATGAAGCGGACCGGGCATTGATGATCAATCGGAAAGGCCGACAGCGCATCGGGAAAATTGAAGGCCGCGGCAACCCCGCGCCGGAATTTCCCTGGCTGGCCGTGGAAAGTGGCGCGGTCTTGCATTTCGGCTGGAAATGTGCGACTTCGGGGTGTTAGCAACCGCCCAGCAAATTGGAGTTCGACATGGTCCGTGCCGCATTTCGGGGCGGGTCGGGCCTCGCGGTCCTGATGTCCGTCCTGCTCGCGCTTTCCGGATGCTCGCGTCCGCTGACCGAGGGCGAGGCGTCCGTGAGCCGCGCGCTGTTCGGTGACGAAATCGACGTCTCGGCCGTGCGGATGACGCGCGGATTCGGCTTCGCGCCGCTGCCCCCCGCGCGGGACGAATCCATCGTCGTGGTTCCCCGGCAAAATTTGACCTGCGAATGGGAGCCGATCTCCACATTGGAGGAGAAACTGGTTCCCCCCGCGGCCTTCGTGCTTTGGAACCGCATCCACTGGAATCCGAATCTTTGGCGCGCGGACCTGATGGCGGGACATCCCGAGCACGGGGTTCCGATTTCGCATCTCCTGATCCTCGTCCACGAACTCGTTCACGTCTGGCAGTGGCAGAATCGCGAATTGACGGGCTACGCGCCGCGGCGCGCGGCGCACGAAGGCGTGACTTCGCTCGACCCCTACGTGTACGATATCGGGCGGCAAAGGCCGTTCGGGCAGTACGGCTACGAACAGCAGGCGAGGATGGTGGAGGATTGGCTCTGCTGGCGCATTCTCGATCCGAACCATCCGAAGCGGTGGGCGCTGGAGCGCGTCATCGCGCCGCATTTCCCCTTGGAGCGGGTCGACGCCCTTCTCGGCGCGGGATGAACGCGACCCCTCGGTCGGTGATTCGGAAGACCCGGGCCGCGGTCGCGCCGGATGTCACGGGTGCGCGCGGGAAGCCACAAATCGGCGGCCCGCGGGTGGCCGGCGCGCCGCGGCGCGGCCGCGGGGCCGCGTTGGTCGGGGTTGCGGCCACGGGATGCCCCGGGACGGCGTGAACGAATCCGCGCCGGGGAACTCCGAGCGGGAACCGGAGTCCACTTGTTCAAATCCGGGCATGCCGACACACGGCGCACCGGAATCTGGAACGCCATCCGGGGAAGGACCGAACCGGCGGGGGAAGCCATCCCTCGACGGTTCCCGCCCGCGGGCGGGCCCTTCGCCGTCGAAGCCGGCGCGTCCACCGCGGAGATTGCTTCGCCGCCGGTTCATTCCGCGGGGTAGCGGCGGGAGAGCGCGAGGGCCGCCGCGCCGAGGGCCCGCGCGTCGGGGCCGATGGTTCCCTGTCCGATTTCGGGCATGTCGACGCCCCTCATGTCGAGGCTTCGGAATATCTTCCGGGTGCGCCGAACGAGCTCGGCCCGGGCCCGCGCGGGAAGCCATCCGTCGATCAGCACCGCTCTCGGGGCGAGAACCGCGGAGGCCGCGGCCGCGGCATGCGCTATTCCTTCGGCGGCGGAGTCCAGCCAGCGGTCGAACGCCACGCCGCCGACCGGCAGGTTTTCCACCGTCTCCCACATCGATTCCGTGGGAATCCCTGCTTCCCGCAGGGTGGACTCGAGGTGGCACAGGGACGCCGCGTCGATGAGCTGTCGGGCATGGCCGTTGGCTCCCGGAACCGGAATCGAGCCGAGCGCTCCGGCATTGCCCGTCCGTCCGGCGAACACCTCTCCGTCGATCACGACCCCGCCGCCAACGAAGAAGCCCACATAAAAATAGATGAAGTCCGACGGAGCGGAACCGGCGCCGAACAGGAGTTCCGCCCCGCATGCCGCGGTCGCGTCGTTGGCCAAGTGGACGGGGAAATCGAACAGCGCCTCCAACTCGGAGCCAAGATCGCGCGCGCGCCAGTCGGCCATCTCCCCGGGGTCGATTCCGAGCGCGGTGGCCCACTCCCACAAAAGGAACGGCATGGCGACGCCCATCCCCCCGATCCGGGAACGCGCGCGCCGGGGCAGGCCGTCCAGGATGGACGCGGCGGCTTCCCGGGCGAACGCGATGGATCCGTCCGCGGACGGGTGGGGGTGGACGCGGAGCCTGCGCGCGATCACGGTTCCCAGAAAATCCGTGAGCACCAGCTCCAGACTGCGCCTCCCGACCTTCAGGCCCAGGAAGTGGGCCCCGTCGGCCGCGAGTCGCATGGGCACCGACGGCTGCCCGACGCGCCCCCTGACCGGGGCGCATTTCACCAGAAGGCCGTCGGCCTCGAGCGAGCGCATGATCACCGAGACCGCCTGCGCCGAAAGTCCGGACTTGCGCGCGAGGTCGCTTTTGGCCAGCGCGCCGTGGCGCCGGACGAGGGACAGCACGAACCGCTCGTTCCGGACGCGCAGGCCCGACTGGTTCCGGCCAGGGCGGGAGGAACCTCCGTCGTCGGCTTCCAACCTCGTCATGACGGCATTGGGCCAGAAGCCGCGCGGAGGGTCAATAGTTAAATAAAGTTTATTTATTTATTGACACCGCCCCGGTTCGGCGCCCAAATCGGTCCTGGACAACCCAGCGGCCCCTGTCCGGGGCCGCCAACTCCTGGAGGAGACGAATGAAACTTCCATCCAAGACCACGCTCGCCGCGGCGGCCGCGCTCGCAATGGTGTCGGGCGGAGCCTTCGCCGGCAGCCACGGATCGGTGTCCGCCTGCCTCATCACCAAGACCGACACCAACCCGTTCTTCGTGAAGATGAAAGAGGGCGCGCAGGCGAAGGCCGACGAGCTCGGCGTCGAGTTGAAGGCGTTCGCCGGCAAAATCGACGGCGACAACGAAACCCAGGTACAGGCCATCGAGACCTGCATCGCCGACGGCGCATCCGGCATCCTGCTGACGGCGTCGGACACGGCGGCCATCGTGCCGTCGGTCAGGCAGGCCCGCGACGCGGGCCTTCTGGTCATCGCGCTCGACACTCCGCTCAATCCGATTTCGGCCGCGAACGCCACCTTCGCCACCGACAACTTCCTCGCCGGCGAATTGATCGGCAAATGGGCCGCCGCGACCCTCGGTTCCGCCGCGTCCAACGCAAGAATCGCGATGCTCGATCTCGCCGTCAGCCAGCCGACCGTCGGCGTGCTGCGCGACCAAGGCTTCCTGCGGGGATTCGGCATCGACATCGGCGACCCGGACAGGTGGGGCGACGAGACCGACCCCCGCATCGTCGGCCACGACGTGACCGCCGGCAACGAGGAGGGCGGCCGCCGCGCCATGGAAAACCTGCTCGCGCAGGATCCGTCCATCAACGTGGTCTACACCATCAACGAACCCGCCGCCGCCGGGGCATACGAGGCGCTGAAGTCGGTCGGTCGCGAGGATGATGTCCTGATCGTTTCCGTGGACGGCGGATGCCCCGGGGTGCGGAACATCGCCGACGGCGTGATCGGGGCCACCTCCCAGCAGTACCCCCTGCGGATGGCGTCCCTCGGCATCGAGGCGATCGCCCGGTTCGCCAAGGACGGCTCTCTGCCGCGGAACACCCCGGGCAAGGACTTCCACGACACCGGGGTCGCGCTGGTCACCGCGAAGCCGGCGAGGGGCGTGAAGTCGATCTCGGTCAAGGAGGGATTGGACCTCTGCTGGGGCTGACCCCCGGGAACCGAATCACGGAAGGGGCGGCCCCGCCGCCCCTTTCCACCGGGACGCGGGGAGGCTAGCCTTCCGTGCGGAACGCAAGCGCGCCGGAAAGGAGCGAACATGTCGGACGGCACGCCGGGGAACGCGGACGACGATTACGAATCCGCGCTGAAGGACGCGGACGTCAATGTCGCCGAGTTCGACGAACCGCAAAGGGGCCTCGTGAGAGCGGTTCAACACGCGCTTCACGTGAATCCGGCCTTCGTGCCGCTGATCGTTCTCGTGATCGCGATTCTGACGTTCGGCATCCTGTTGGGATCCAAATTCTTCTCGCCCTTCGCGATGACGCTGATCCTCCAGCAAGTGCAGATCGTCGGCATCGTGGCCGCCGCGCAATCGCTGGTGATCCTGACGGCGGGCATCGATCTGTCGGTGGGGGCGATCATGGTGTTCTCGTCGGTGATCATGGGGCAATTCACCTTCCGCTACGGCATTCCCGCCCCGGTCTCGATCCTTTGCGGCCTGTCCGCGGGCACGGCGATCGGGGCCCTCAACGGATTCCTCGTGGCGAAGATAAAACTACCGCCCTTCATCGTGACGCTCGGAATGTGGCAGATCGTCCTCGCGACGAATTTCCTGTATTCCGCGAACGAAACCATCCGGTCGCAGGACATCGAGGCCGAGGCGCCGCTCCTTCAGGCGTTCGGCGCGAAGTTCAGCGTGGGAGGCGCGGTGTTCACCGTCGGCGTCGTGTTCATGGTCGCGTTGATCCTGATCCTCACCTACGTGTTGCGCCACACCGCCTGGGGCCGGCATGTCTACGCCGTGGGCGACGACAAGGAGGCGGCGGAGCTATCGGGGGTCAGGACCGACCGGGTGCTGGTTTCGGTCTACGCGCTGGCGGGGCTCATCTGCGCCTTCGCCGGCTGGGCGCTGATCGGCCGGATCGGGTCGGTCTCCCCCACGTCCGGCCAGTTGGCGAACATCGAGTCGATCACCGCCGTGGTGATCGGCGGGATTTCCCTGTTCGGAGGCCGCGGGTCCATTCTCGGCTCCCTCTTCGGAGCGCTCATCGTCGGCGTGTTCACACTTGGACTGCGGCTGATGGGGGCGGACGCCCAGTGGACCTACCTGCTCATCGGCTGCCTCATCATCGGCGCCGTGGCCATCGACCAGTGGATCAGAAAGGTGTCCGTCTGATGGAACCGATCCTTCACGCCAGGAATTTGGTGAAACGCTACGGTCGCGTGGTCGCGCTCGACCACTGCGACTTCGAACTCTTTCCGGGCGAGGTTCTCGGGGTGATCGGCGACAACGGGGCGGGGAAGTCCACGCTGATCAAGGCGGTCTCCGGCGCGGTCCAACCCGACGAGGGCGAAGTGTTCCTCGAAGGCAGGCGCGTTCAGTTCGGCTCGCCGCTCGAGGCGCGGGACGACGGTATCGAGACCGTCTACCAGCAGCTCGCCATGAGCCCGGCACTGTCAATCGCCGACAACATGTTCATGGGGCGCGAATTGCGCAAACCCGGAATCCTCGGGGCGGTGTTCAGGATGCTCGACCGTCCGGCGATGGAGGAATTCGCGCGCGAAAAGCTGACCGAGCTCGGATTGATGACGATTCAGAACATCAATCAGGCGGTCGAGACGCTTTCGGGTGGCCAGCGCCAGGGAGTGGCGGTGGCCCGGGCCGCCGCTTTCGGGTCGAAGGTCATCATCCTCGACGAGCCGACCGCCGCCCTCGGCGTCAAGGAGAGCCGCAAGGTGCTGGAATTGATCAATGACGTGCGCAACCGCGGGATCCCCATCATCCTGATTTCCCACAATATGCCGCACGTGTTCGAGGTCGCCGACCGGATCCATGTTCACCGCCTCGGCAAGCGGCTCTGCGTGGTGCGCCCGGGAGACTACACGATGTCGGACGCCGTGGCGTTCATGACGGGCGCCAAGGAACCTCCGGAAGAGGTCGCCGCTTGATTACTCGCAAACGCGGCGTTCATGCGGTTGGAGACCGATTCCGGAATGGTCGACGGTAGCGCGCTCGAGGGTGGAATCCACGGCGCGGTTCGGGCCGGATTCCGCTGATTTACTATCCCGCCGAAAGGTGGTGCGCCAGCAGCGTGGGTGTGAACAAACTCCGGCTGAAGATTGTGGTCGGAGTACTCCAACGATCCGCGTTGACCTCCACCCTGCCCTTCGCCAACAATTCCATCAAAGCCGCCGGAGCTCCATGCGGCGGGCGCCGGGGCGTGACCCCGCCGCGGTATTGTGCCATTGAGTCGCGGCGTTTTGCGTCCGTGGAGGTCCGGAAATGAAAAAGCATGTCAAAGCCCTCGTCGTCGGAGGCGGCGCGGTCGGAGTCTCGATCGCATATCATCTGGCGAAGGCCGGATGGCGGGACGTCGCGCTTCTGGAGAGGGACGAGTTGACCAGCGGGTCGACGTGGCACGCCGCGGGACTCCTGCCGTACTTCAACATGTCCTACGCCACGACCCACATCCACGACCACTCCATTCGTTACTACAAGACGCTGGAGGAAGAGACCGGACTGAATCCCGGCTTCCGCGTGGTCGGCAATCTGCGGATGGCGCGGACGAGGGACCGCATGGACGAATACATGCTCTACGCCTCGACGGCGGAGACCTGCGGCGTCCCGTACGAGTGGCTGAGCCCGGACGAGATCAAGGCGCGCTATCCGCTTGTGCGTACCGAGGATTTGGAGGGGGCGATTCTCCATCCCACCGACGGCTACATCAATCCGGCCGACGTCACGATGGCGATGGCCAAGGGAGCGCGCCAACTCGGAGTCGACATCGAGCGCAAATGGCAGGCGGACGGCTACCGGTGGACCGGCGGGCACTGGGACGTGACCTGCGTCCGGATGGAGGAAAAGGGCGGCAACCTCGTCCCGGCGGACGAACGTGGCGTCATCCACGCGGAGCATGTCGTCACGGCGACAGGCAACCACGCGCAACGCACCGCCCGGCTTCTCGGCTTGAAAATCCCCGCGATCCCGGTCGAGCACCAGTACATCGTCACGGAACCGGACACCGCCCTTGAAGAATGGCGCCGGGCCGGCAATCCCGAACATCCCGTTCTGCGCGACGCGGACGCGAAGTGGTACGTCCGGGAGGAGCGCGGCGGATGGATCCTCGGACCATATGAGCGGAACGCTCCATCGCGTTTCTCCCACGGGGTGCCCGAAAGCTTCCGCGCCGACCTCTTCCCCCTCGACCTGGAGCGCATCGAGGAGGAGTACATGTCGATGATCCACCGGATTCCGTCCACCGAGACGGTCGGGTTGAAGGACGATTTCAACGGTCCGATCTGCTACACGCCGGACGGAAATCCCCTTCTCGGCCCCGCGCCGGGACTGCGAAACATGTGGCTGGCGGAGGGGTTCTCGTTCGGCATCACGGCGGCGGGTGGGGCGGGACACTACCTCGCCCAGGTGATGGTGGACGGCGAGGCCGAGATCGACATGGCCTCGTTGGATCCCAAACGCTACGGGCCTTGGATGACGACGGAATACGCCGAGAGGAAGAACGAGGAGGCCTATTCCCACGTCTACATCCTCCATCACCCCGACGAGGAGCGGGAGGCCGCGCGACCGCTGCGCACCGCGCCCGCCTACGACCGGCAGAAGGCGAAAGGCGCGCAGTTCGGTCAAGTGAACGGTTGGGAACGGCCGAATTACTATGGTCCGGCAGGCGCGCCGGAATCGTTCGATCACGACACCCGCTCGTTCCGTCGCGGAGGTTGGTGGGAATACGCGGCGAAAGAGGCCAGGGCGGTCCGGGAGGGCGTGGGCCTGATCGACGCCACGGCCTTCGCAAAGCACGGGGTCTCCGGGCCGGGCGCGACCGCGTTCTTGGATTTGTTCACCTGCAACCGGCTGCCGCGGGTCGGTCGGATCAACCTGACCTACGCGCTGACCTCCGCGGGCACGACGCGCACGGAATACACGATCGTCCGGCTCGCGGAGAACGATTATTATCTGGTTTCCGCGGGAGCCTGGGCCGCATACGACGCCGATTACCTCCGCAAGGCGGCCGAGGGCTTCATGGAGGGTGGCGGTGAATACGTCGCGGTCGAGGACGCGACCGCGCGGTGGGGCGTGTTCGCCATCGCGGGGCCGAAATCCCGCGATGTTCTCAAGAGCCTCGTGCGGGACGCGGAACCGGAAACGGTCCTGTCCAACAAGAGGTTTCCGTGGCTATCGATGAGAAACATCGAGCTCGGCATGGTGCCGACCATGGCGGTCCGGGTGTCGTACACCGGTGAGTTAGGATGGGAATTGCACCATCCGATGGAAATGCAGAACCATCTCTGGGACCGTTTGATGGAGGCGGGGGAGGCGCCGGGGATGGCGCTTGTGGGCGCCCGGGCGCAGAATTGGCTGCGGCAGGAGAAATCCTACCGGGCCTTCGGCACCGAACTCGGACGGGACGCGACTCCTTTGGAGGCGGGCCTCGACCGGTTCGTCGACCTTTCCAAGGACTTCCACGGCAAGACGGCCATGGAGGAGACCGGCATCCGGGTGAAATGCGTGACGGTCCTGATCGATGGACCGGATGACGCCGATCCGTGGGGACGGGAAGCGTTGTACTCCGGCGGAAACCGCGTCGGACGCCTGACCTCCGGCGGGTGGTCGCCGGTGTTCGGCAAGTCGATCGGCATGGGATACGTGACGTCGGACCACTCCGCGCCGGGCACGAAACTCCGGGTCAAGATGTTCGACAGGCTCTGGGACGCCGAGGTGCGGGAGGATTCCCCCTACGATCCGGAAAATTCGGTGATTCGCGCCGACGGGTGAGACGGGATTTCAAGCCCCGAGGTGGCGCGGTAGGAATTGGGGGGATGGTGCGATTTCATTTTGGAGACCCCGGACGGCCATCGGCTGGTTGTCTCCGAACCCCGGACTCCGGTACTTCGCCTCCATGACCTAGCGGTCCATCGCGCCCTTGCCCGCGATGATCTTGTCCCTGAATTTGGCGATTCGGGCGACCCGGGTTTCCGGCTTCTTGGCGGAACTCAGGTTGAT
>JANQKA010000118.1 GCA_028281405.1 Hasllibacter sp.
CACCGGGGGCAGGCCGGTGCGTGGAAAATTGTCGAACACCGTCAGCCGGTAGCAGGCGAGCCCGGTGTCCTCGCCCTGCCAGAAGGGCGACGAGGCCGATAGCGCCAAAAGGTGGGGCAGGAAGTAGCTGACCTGCGGCATCAGGTCGATCCGAAGATCGTCCGTGGGCAGGCCGATGTGGACATGCATGCCGCAGATGAGCATCCGCCGGGCCACCGAACCCATGTCGCGCCTAAGGGCGTCGTAGCGGTCCCTGCGCGTGTGGCTTTGATCCTTCCAATCGCCGGACGGATGGCAGGAGACCGCGATCGGCGCGAGGTTGTGTTCGGCGGCGTGGCCGGCGACGCAGGAACGCAGGCGCCGCAGCTCGCCGCGCGCCTCGTCGATGCCCCGGCAAACCCGGGTGCCGACCTCGATCTGACACCGCAGGAATTCCGGCGACACCTGATCTCCGAGATCCCGGGCGCAGGCCTCCATCAGCGCGTCGGGAGCGGCCGTCAGTTTGAGGGTGTCGATGTCGACGAGGAGATATTCCTCTTCGATCCCGAGGGTGAAGTCCGGTTCGGTCATGGAGCCTCCGCTTCGGGGTCGGGCCCCTCGGTTCCGCGGGCAAGGCGCCTCCCCATTCTTCCTGTTCGGGGTGTCCGTGTTCCGCCTCCGCCCGGGACCGCGCCATCGACGACATGGCGCGGAGCGTGGTCAACGGGAGAAATCCGGGGCGAAATCCGGCTGAAATCCGCAAGTCTCAATCACATGGGGCACCGTCGTCATCGTCACGCGAAATATCGAAGCCATTCTACACTGATGGGAATCGGATGGCAAGTCCGCCATGCCCGCGGACTGGCGCGGGCGGGGTCTCGCGACCCGGCCGCGCCCACTCCAGCGGCCATCCCCACGCGCCCGGCGCGGGGGGCGGTCAACCGACCGCGCTGACCATCGAGCTCCCGCCACTTCCGCGCGCCAAGCGCGGGGGCGCGCCGAGGCGTGACACGGAGCGGCGCGCGAAGCCGATCGCGGGCGGGCGGATCACCTCCGGAACTGTCGCCCCGCCGCCCGGGGGGCAAAAGGGCGGGTGGTCTCCGCGATGACGCGCGCCGGCAAGGAAACACCTCGATGTCGGAGACCGCTCAGGCGGGCGCGCGGCCCGGGCGTCGCTCCGGGTGGCGGCGTGGATTCTGGGCGGCGCCCGGCGTCCGGCGCGCGCGGGATCCCGCGGGGCACGTGGAAACCCTCGGGAGTGTCCGGGGAAAGGTCACTTCCGAATATCCACCGGGGCCCGTTCGACCTCGGGGTCCGCTTCGGCGCTTCGCCGGGATCTCCTCCACTTCACGAAGACGAACGCGAGCGCCCCGGCGGTCAGGGTGAACAGAATCTCCTTGGCGGTCATCGACGAGGCCGCGCGGGCCAGGAGGTATCCGGCTCCGGTCGTCGCCATCAGGACGGCGGCGGCGCCCAGGGCCCAGTACAGGAAACGCGGCGCGAGTATCGCCAGCAAAACGAGGACGGGGAGGATGGCGATTGCGATCATTCCGTTGCTCCTTTCTTCGCCTCCGCGGACGGGCGTCCGCGAAGGGTCCGCGGACATCGGACTCCCCGCGGCCGCGTTTGTCAACCGCCACCGATCGCGCCGGATGGGGAACGCGGAACGGACGCGTGGCGGGAGCGCCGTCCGGCGTGGTGTGCCATGCCCCCGCTCACCCGCGTCGCGGCCGCGCCGCTGGAGCGCCGCACCGTCGGAGCCTGATACCGCGGGTTCGCGTGACGGAGGCCACGCGTCGCCGTCCCGATATTCATTTCGACGGAGATCGCGGGGTCCGCGGGACTGGAAATCCGGGAAATCCGTGATTCGGTCCGGCGGTTCTTCCAATCTGCGGGTCCGTTTCACGCCGACCTTGATACCGCGCTGAGACGCCGACGATAGGGAAATGGGGAATTCGAAAGCCGCGGTCGGCGTCAAATTGAATGGAGCAGCCCGCCGCGAGCGGCTCATCGATCCGGTCTCCGGTTAGGAATTCCGTTTGCCGGCTTTGAGCCGGACCGCCCGCGCCCCGCCATTGCGGCAGGCCGGGCGCGGGGATACGAACAAGAAAGAGCCTTCCGGAGTCCGCCATGCCTCATTTCATCCTGTCGATCCTTCTCGCCGCGGTCCCGCCGATGGAGCACCGCGGCGCCGGGCACGACGCGCCCTACTCGGGGCTGGAGACCCGGGAGGTGAAGAGTCTTTCCGAGGAGGACATCGCCGAGCTCGAGGCCGGCGGCGGCTGGGGCTTGGCTCTTCCGGCGGAATTGAATGGGTTGCCGGGACCCGTCCATCTTCTGGAACTCGCCGGCGAACTGGGGCTCGACGCGGAACAGATCGCGGCGATCGAGGGCATCCACGCGGAAATGCGGGACGAGGCGCGGGAGGCGGGCGCGCGGTTCATCGAGGCCGAGCGCGCGCTTGACGCCGCGTTCGCCGACGGCGGGCCGGCTCCCGACCTGTTGGCCGGCCTGATCGACGCTTCCGAAAGGGCCCGGGCCGAATTGCGGCGGGTGCATTTGTCGCGTCATTTGATGACGCCTCCGCTTCTCACTCCCGAACAGATCGAGCTGTACGCCGTTTTGCGGGGATATGCGGGGGATCCATGCGATTCCGTGCCGGAAGGACACGACGCCTCGATGTGGAGGCGGCACAACGGCTGCGGGTGACGCGCCTCCGCGAGGCGATGCCGCAACCTTCCGACGTGAATCTGCCCCGAGATTCGAGGCGGAGAGCGCGGTTCGGTCCGCTTGGCCACGGGGGCTCCGGATCCGCCGGTCGGCCCCGGAGCCGCATCCCCGAAGACGACACCCCATCGCGGGCGGGCTACGCGGCCCTCCGATACGACGGCGGCATCCGGCCATTGGCGAATCGCCGCGCGGGACGCCCGCGAAAACGCGCATCCTTCCGCGCGCGAAGATCGGGGACGCCTTGGCACGCCCATGGTGAACGGCCAACGGCGGTCTCCGGCCCGGCGATCGTGGGTCCGCCCGCGGCCTCCGCAGGGGCCCGGTCCCCAGTGCCGGGAGGCCGCGGCGGATTCCCCGCCGTGGCCGCCATGCCCGACGCCCCCCGAAGGGATCCGATCGCGGATATGCGGAGGGCCGGGGGCCTGTGGGATGTCCTGAACGCATGCGCGGACAATCGACGGGCCGGACCCGGTCCGCGGGAAACCGGGGTCTCGGAAGCGGGTCGCGAATTCGTCCGAAGTGCCAAAAGGCGGTCCGGCACGCGGTCGCGGAGCGGGGGCGGATCCGATTTGGGCGGGCGACCCCGTTCGGGGACGCCCCTGAAGACGAGCCTCAGTTGTAGAAGTTCGGCAAGTCGTATCCCCTGTTCGTCAGGCAGTGGTCCACCGCCCTCTTGGAGGAATCGTACAACTCGTACTCG
>JANQKA010000123.1 GCA_028281405.1 Hasllibacter sp.
CTTTCCTGCGACAATCTTCAAGGCAACGGGGCGATTCTGAGGCGGGCGGTTTCCGGCCTGGCCCGGCTTTCCGATCCGTCGCTTGGGGATTGGATCGAGGACCGGGCGGGATTTCCGGATTCCATGGTCGATTGCATCGTTCCCGCCACGGGCGAAAGGGAATTGGGCCTCGCGCGGGAATTGGGAGTCGACGACGCCGCGCCGGTCACGCACGAAAGCTTCCGGCAGTGGGTGATCGAGGACGACTTCCGCTCGGGACGACCGGACTGGGACCGCGCGGGGGCGATCTTCACGGACGACGTCCGCGCGTACGAGACCATGAAATTGAGCATGCTGAACGCCGGGCATCAGCTGCTCGCCAACGTGGGAGAGTTGCTTTCGGTGAACACGATCTCCGGGGCGATGGCCCACGGAGGAATCCGGGCGTTTTTCGACCGCGTGGAGCGCCGCGAGATCGCTCCCCTGGTCGCGCCGGTGCCGGAAGCGACGCCGGAGGACTACATTGACTTGATAACGCGCCGGTTCGCGAATTCGGCCATCGTCGACACGGTGCGCCGGGTGGCGTTCGACGGCTCTTCCCGGCATCCGGGATTCGTCGTTCCGATCCTGAGGGAGGGGCTGCGGGCGGATTCTCCGGTGGAGGGGTTGGCGCTGGCGGAGGCGTTCTGGGCGCGCATGTGCGCGGGGACGCGGGAGAACGGGGAACCCATCGAGCCGAACGACCCCCGTTGGGAGGAACTCAACGCCCGCGCGCTGGGGGCCCGCGGGAATCCCGGGCGATGGCTGGAGATGGACCGGGTTTACGGCGACCTCGGCCGGGACGCCCGTTTCGCCAAATTGTTTTCGGACTGGCTTGACCTGATTTGGAACGAGGGCGCGGAGGCCGCGCTCGCGCGCCACGCGGGAAGTTGAACGTCACCCTCGAAGAACAAGATCGGATACGGCCCGGCCGCGCCCGCGCGCCACGCGGTGAGTTGAACGACCACCCGTTCAAGGGCGAACCGAATCGGAATTGATTTTCCGCGGGCGGACACCGCCCCGTTTGGCCCGTTCGGGTCGCGGAAGCGTCACCCGGCGGGTCGGAATCAAGCGTGGCCGCGCCGGAGGCGGGATTCGCGCCACCCGGTCCACGCTTCGGGGGTGTCCAGATCGCCACGCGCGACAGGGCCGATGCGGACGGTTTCAACCTTGGCCCCGGCCAGCGCGGTCCGCCCGCCATCGTCGCCGGACAGAAGCGAAAACCGTGGGAAAAGGTTCTTGTCGATCAGGATCGGATGGCCGGGTTGGCCATCCTCCGTCGCGCCGCGCCAAGCGTCCGCGGTTCCGCCGACCGACGCGTCGATCACGGCCTTCATGTGCGCCGTGTCGAGATCGGGAATATCCGCCAGGATCAACAGTATCCGGTCATGGCCCGACAGGTGGCGGACTCCCCCGGCGATTGTCTCTCCCATGCCGTTTTCGGCGTTGGGCACGGTGATCGTCTCCACCTCCAACCCGGCCAGCGCGTCGGCGCGCTCCGGGTGTCCGGGGCGGAGGGCCACGGTGACAGGCGCTTCCAAGGCCAACGCCTTTCTAGCGATCCGGCGCAATTGCGGCTCCCCGTCCACATCCATCAGGAGTTTGTCCGCGCCGCGCATTCGGGTCGAAGCGCCGCCCGCGAGAATCAGGACCGCGGTTTCCATCATCCGGGGCGATGGAGCTCCGTCGACCGCGATGGGCCCGCGGGACGGATGGGAGGTTGGAGGCCACTGGACTTGTCGCCGGCTCCGCCGGAGTGGTCCG
>JANQKA010000133.1 GCA_028281405.1 Hasllibacter sp.
GCGAAATCCTCGGCGGGAGAAAGCCCGAGCATTTCGTGTTCCAGCTGTTTTTGGACGAGAAAGGCGAGAAAATAGCGAAGTCGAAAGGCAACGGCCTGACCATGGACGAATGGCTGGCCTACGCGCCCACCGAAAGCCTCGCCTACTACCAGTACCTGAATCCCCGCGCGGCCAAGAGGCTGCATTGGGGCGTCATCCCGAAGGCGATGGACGAATATCACCGGCATCTCCGCGCCTTCAAGGGCCAGGACACCGCCGAACGGCTCGCCAATCCCGCGTGGCACATCCACGCGGGCCGGCCGCCCGATTCAACCTTGACCATTTCCTTCGCGATGCTTCTCAACCTCGCCTCCGCGGCCGCCGCCGAGAACAAGGAGCAACTCTGGGGCTTCATCCGCCGCTACGCCCCCGAAGCGGACCCGGGGAGGCACCCGGATCTGGACGCCGCCGCGGGCTTCGCCGTGCGCTACTTCAACGACCACGTGAAGCCCAAGCGCCGATTCCGCGCACCGACCACCGCCGAACGCGACGCGATTCTGGATTTGCGCGGGCGATTGGCGGCATGGGAGGGCGATCCCGATCCCGCGGCGATCCAGTCCGAGGTCTTCGCGGTCGGAAAATCGCACGGCTTCGACCCGCTCCGCGATTGGTTCAAGGCGCTCTACGAGGTGCTGCTCGGCGCCAGCGAAGGCCCGCGGTTCGGGGGGTTCGCCGCGCTATACGGCCTCGACGAAACCATCGCGCTCATCGACGGGAAGATCGGCCCGTCCGTTCCTCCTGCGGATCAGGACAGGGCGTAATACCGCGCCCACCTGCGCAGCAGGCTCCGCTGCAACCGCCTCGCCCTCGCGTTCCAGGCTCCCGCCCCCTTCGGCCGTTCGCGTTCCTGGACCGGGATCGCCGCCCGGGCATCGAGATCCGACGTGAATATCGCGAAGGCGAGGGCGCGGCCTTCCGGCGCGATCAGCCAACCCGACAGCGCCGAGACGAAATTGAGCGTGCCCGTTTTGGTCCGCGCCTCGACGCCCTCGATCGGCCCCCCTTCCCGCCCGATGACCTTGGTGGGCCTGATCAGTTTCACGACAGGCCCGAACGGGCCGTGCGCGACCAGCGCCCTCACCATGTCTGAGGGCGACAGGCGGCTCGCCCCGCCGAGTCCCGAATGGTCCACCAGCCCCGGCCGCCTCAACCGCATGCGGCGCCCGAGCCAGCCGTTCATCTCCTCCGCCGAGGCCGGCAGGTCCGCCGGGGTCCGCCCGGTCCGAACCTTGCTCGAGGTCAGGCCGGCGACCTCCGCGGTGAGATTGGTCGAATGCTTGAGCATGTCGCCCATGATCGACGCCAGATCGCCGCTCGTGAAACGCGACAGAACCTGCCCTTCGGGCCGGTATCCGATCAGCGTCGGTTCGGGCAGCGCGACGCCGTTCGATCTGGCGAGGATGGCGAATATCTCTCCCGCGTAGCGTCCCGGGTAGCGCACCGGCAGCCACCTTCCGCCGTTCAGTCCCAGCGTGTGTCCGGCCACGGACCAGTCGTCATGGTCTCCGCCGTCGTCGTAGGTGAAAATCGGTTCGCGCCGATCCGACACGCGCATCCGCGAGACGGTTGTGTCGTCCGGGCCGTAACTGACGGCCACGGCGTTCATGGACAGCTGATGGTCGCCCGCCAGTTGCCGCCACTCGAAGAACACCCTGTTGAAGTTCAGGTTGACCCCGGAGATTCCCGGATTGTACCCCGATTGGACGGGTTGCTCGGAATCCACCCGTTTGAGATGGGGGAGCCATCCGTCCCAAACGTGGAACCCCCCGGTCAGCCCGGTGACGCCCGCCCCGCGCAGCGCGGAGGCGAGCTGGGCGAGATCCCTTCCGTCGAGCGTGGGGTCGCCTCCGCCGACCAGGACGATGTCGCCTTGGATTTCCCCGTTGATGAGCGGGCCGGTGGCCACGACCCGCGTGTCGAAGCGGAACCCCGGCCCCAGCCGGTCGAGCGCGTAGAAAGCGGTCAATATCTTCGCCACGCTGGCGGGAGGCAGGCGAATGTCGGGATTGAATTGCTCCAGGATCTCGCCGGTCCGCGCGTCCGCCACCAGGCACGCGACCCGTCCGCTCAGGTCGGCGTCGGCGATCACCTCGGAGAGTTCGGGAGGCGGCTCCAGGACGGTGTCGGCGGATTCCGCGGCCGGCGCCTCGACGGGTTCGGCGGGTTCGGCGACCGGCCCGACGGGACGCGGCAAAGGCCTGGTGGAAGTCCTCGGCCCCTCCGCGAAGGCCGCGCCACCCGCGGCGGCGGCGAGGCCCGCGAGCATGAAACGTCTGTCGACCGTCATTCCTCACCCCTCTCCGGATCGGGAAATGGCCGATCGGACGCGCTCCGTCCAGTCCCCGGCGCCGCGTCCGGCGTCAAGGCCAGCCCCCCGCCTCGCGGATGCCCGTGGACGATTCGCTCCTCATGGGCAGGGTCACGAAGCACCACGCCGGCGGGGAACGCTCCGCCAACAGTCGGGACATGGATTGGGGAAGGCGGCGTCCCCGGTGGAGCTGCGCCATGGGGGATCCCCGCGCGTCCGGGCCGTGGCCGGGCCGCGCCAGGACGCCGACCGGCACGCGCGCGGTTATCGACCTCCAGTTTTCCCACAGGTGGAACCGGGCGAGGTTGTCCGCGCCCATGAGCCAGACGAAACGGGTGCGCGGATAGAGCCGTCCGAGCGCGCCGATCGTCTCCCAGGTGCGGCGCGCGCCGATCAGCGCCTCCAGGTCCGTGACCGATACCCGCGGATGTCTCATGATCGAGCGGGACGCGGCCAGGCGCCGCTCCATCGACGCGGGCCCGCGGCTCTTCAGCGGATTTCCGGGGGACACCAGCCACCACACCCGGTCGAGGCCGAACCGGCCGAGCGCGGCCTCGGTGACGCGCGCGTGTCCCGCGTGAGGGGGATCGAAGGATCCTCCGAAGAGGCCCACCCTGAGCCCGTCCGCGGGGCCCGGCAGCTGATGGCGCGGAGGCGTCATGGCGGGCAAAGTGAATATCGCGGAGCCGCTGTCAATCAACGCGCGGAGAGTTCCGCCGGAAAGCCCGGGGCCGCCGCCTAACCGCGCGGACCCCGCGGGCCGGACAGGGCCGGGTATCCGGGATTACGGGGCGGTGCTTCCGAGCGGGACGGGGCTGGACTTCCGGGACGACGGGGCGAGGATTCCGGGCTGGACTTCCGGTCTTTCGGGGTGGTGCTTCAGGGCGGGACGGAGCTGGGCTACCGGGATGACGGGGCGGCGCTTCCGAGCGGGACGGGGCTGGAATTCCCGTCAGACGGGGCGAGGCTTTCAGACAAAATGGGGCGGAGCTTCCGGGCGGCTTCGTTTGACGCCCGGTCCCGAAGCCTTCAACCTGTCCCC
>JANQKA010000164.1 GCA_028281405.1 Hasllibacter sp.
CGGGCGGCATTGCGGGCAATTCCCTCATTTCTCGATTATGATCGCGTCGGCCCGGAGCTCTTCGAGGTGGTTGTCGGCGTATGCCTCCAGACGGCGGCTGAAGAGTTGGCTGCGGAGGCGGCTCCGGCTGTCTTCCACCTCGTCCGCGATGGCGGAGACGCGGGAGCACAGCATCAGGAAGGTCAACCCGCCGTCGCGCCGCAACGCCGTGGTCCCGCCTTCGTTGAGAACGGCGACCGCCCGCGCGGTCTCGGCCCGCAATTCCGACGGACTCGCCGTGACGCGCTCGAAGCTTGGGTTGGGATTGTCCAAAAGCCACTCGTGGATGTCGCCGCAGTCGTCGAGCAGGGCCTTCAACTCGGCGACGGCCGCCCGCGGTGGGTGGTCCGGGTTTTCCGGGAATTGCAGTTGGATGAAGTCGACCATGGCCGTCGCCGGCGGCTTCACGCGGCTCTCGTCGAGTACATGAAGCTGAAAAATCCCCACGGAATCGTTCAACGGAACCGGGTCCGACACTTCGCCTTCGCCCAAGGCGAGGACGACGCCCTGCACGCTTGAAGGCAGAAACGACAGGGGCAGCCATTCCAACCGCCCTCCGCCAAACGATGTCGGGGAAATGGAAAAGCGCCGCGCGGCGGCGGCGAAGCCGCCGAATTCGTCGATATTTCCGGACAGGCGCACGGCGAAAGCGGTGGCCCGGTTCTGCTCCTCGGGGTTGCGGGCGGGCAGAATGATCTCGGAAAGCAGGACGCGGGCGCCGCTGCGGTCATTGGCCAGCGCCACGGCGCGGTCGACCTCCTCCTCGGTGACGCGCGCGCGCGGGCCGAATCGGGTCTGCACCACCACGCGCCACGCGAGGCTGGCCCGGGTGAACGCGCGGAAGGTCTCCTCTTCCACGCCGGCGTCGGCGAGAATCTCCATCAACTGCCCGCGGGAGAGGTTCAGCCGCTGGCCGAATTCGAGGATGCCGTCGTCGATTTGCGAATCGGACACGATCACGCCGTCGCGGGAGGCGGCGATCAGGTAGAGCCGCTCGTCGACGAGAATCTTCTTGGCCTCCACGCGCGGGTCGCCGGGTGTGCGCAGCAGGCGCAGAAGCCGTGTCCGCTGCTCGATCTCGTAATGGGTTACGGCGGTGTTGTTGATCATGACCGCGGCGGCGAAAGGGTTTTGCGCCGCGACGGCCGTGGACCAGCAAACGAGCGCCAAAACCGCCGCGATGAAGCGCGGTCCTCCGATCAGCGGATTCCTGGTCCCCCCCGAGGGCGCGGCGGTGCTCCGCGGTTCCGGTTCCAGGGGGATTCCGGGCGGCCGGCGCATGCCGGAGGCCCGGGATGAACCGGGGTCCATGATGGTCGATGGCCGCGCGACGGGAATCCGGATCGATGGAATGAGGCGGAAGATCCCGGTCGTCATATTGTTGAAGCCTTCTTTATTCGTGGGGACCGCGCGTCGGCGCGGCGGCGCCCTTGCGGGGCCGTGGGCCATGCCCGGCGTGGGCGTCAAATAGCCTTGAAAGCAACGCTCGTTCAAGCGGTATTCGACGTGGCGCCGGCGGCGGGAAATCCGTCCCTTCGGGATCGCTGTCGGCGCCGCGGCGCGGCCGGGGGCGGATCGGAAGGCGCCAGGTTTTTCGATGGCGGCGGAGTGAAGGAGGAGTGGGCGTGGACGGCGGGATGAATGGGCGGCGTCGCGCGGTCCTGGCCGCGGTGGGGCGAAACCGTCCCGAAATGCAATCGTCCCGCGGTGGGTCCGAAGTCAATAATTGGGGGATTACTTAGAATGGCGCCGGTCGGCTCCGTTCCAGCCTTTCCGGACACACGCTTGGCCCTAGGCTTCGCGTATGGTGTCCCAGGAGCATCCCCGCCCCTGTCTCTGATGTTCTTCGCCGCGTTTTTGTCGGCTTGGTCCGGATGTCCGCAGGAGACGCACCGGAATTGTTCGCCCTTGCGGTTTTCCGCCTGGGTGTGTCCGCACGCGTTGCATCGGCGCGACGTGTTCCGGGGGTCGACCCGTTCGTATTTTCCGCCGTTGAGCGGGCATTTGTAGGCGAGCATGCGGTCGATCCGGCCCCATCCCGCCCGCAGTATTTCCCGGTTCAGTCCGGACTTGGCGGCGACGTTGGTTCCGGGATTTTCGATGGTGCCTTTCGCCGAGCGTGTCATGTTGCCCACCGGAAGGTTCTCGGTGGTGATCGACCGGTGCTTCTTCGCCAGCCGGGACGTCACCTGGTGCGCGTGGTTCACGCGGATGTTGGTTTTCTTCCGGTTCAACTTGGAGAGCCGTTGCCGGATTTTCCTGGCGCGGAGGGTTTTCAGCGCCGCCTTTCTGAGTTTCTTCTTTTTGACCTTCCTCTTCTTGTCGTCCTCTTCGTCATCCGCCCGCTTTTCGTATTTTCCGAAGTGCCGGCTCAATTCCCGCTGGGCCTTCTTGATTTCCTTGTTGATATCCTTCTCGTCGGGAGCCGCGATGTGATCCCCTTCGGATGTCGTGATCTGATGGGTTACGCCCATGTCGATTCCGATGGGACCGCCTTCCGGCGGCTTCTCGGCGACCGGGACGGCGACCACGAACCGCACGGTCCACTTGTACGCTTGCAGTCCC
>JANQKA010000225.1 GCA_028281405.1 Hasllibacter sp.
CGGGCGGAATTTTCGGATGCGATAAAATCCAGACCGTCCGCCGATTCGCGGCGGGGCCCGGAGCGTCGAATCCCCGCCCCGAATTCGTTTCAATTCCCGTGACGCCCCGGAATCCGAAACCGCCCATAATCCGCTCTCCGTGGAGACGGAACCATTCCCCGCGCCCCCACTTCCACTCCGCCGCGTCGCGACGCCCGCTTGCGCGGAACCCACGCATGCCCGATACGCGCCCAATGTCCGAAGCGCCCCCCGACCACGACGACTCCGGCGCGAAGCGCAACGTTATCGTGCTCGTCGCCGCTCAGGCGATCCTTGGCGCACAGATGCCGATGATATTCATCATCGCGGGACTCGCCGGACAGACGCTCGCGGCAAATCCCTGCTTCGCGACACTGCCTATTTCCCTGATAGTGCTCGGATCGATGCTCGCGGCCTCGCCAATGGCGGGCTTCATGCAGCGCCACGGCCGCCGGGCGGGCTTCCTTCTTGGAGCCGCGGCCGGCGCGGCCGGGGCGGCGGTCGGGGCCCTCGGACTGGCCGAAGCCTCCTTCGCCACCTTCTGCGCGGGAGCGCTGCTGACCGGGGTTTATCTTTCCGCGCACGGTTTCTACCGCTTCGCGGCCACCGACCTCGCCTCCGGTGGGTTTCGCCCCAAGGCGATCTCCTACGTCATGGCGGGAGGGCTTCTGGCGGCGATAGTCGGACCGCAGCTCGTGAAGGTCACCGCCGACGCCATGGCGATTCCCTTCCTCGGCACCTACCTCGCGGTGATCGCGCTCAACGCGTTCGGATCCACGCTGTTTCTCGCGCTCGTGTCACCGAAGCCCGCCGCGCGGCGCGAAGCCGAGGCTTCGGGACGTTCCCGGACCGTGCTTCTGACGGATCCGACCATCGCGGTCGCGGTGATTTGCGCCATGGTCGCCTACGCGCTGATGAATCTCGTGATGACCTCCACTCCGCTCGCCGTCGTGGGGTGCGGCTTCACCAAGGGCAACGCCGCCGACGTTGTCTCGGCGCATGTGCTTGCGATGTACGCGCCGTCGTTCTTCACCGGGCACCTGATCTCCCGCTTCGGAGCCGAGCGGATCATGGCGGCGGGCCTCGCCGCGCTCGCCGCCGCCGGCGGCGTGGCGCTTCATGGCGTGGACCTCGCGAATTTCTTCGGCGCGCTCGCGTTGCTCGGCGTCGGATGGAACTTCGCCTTCATCGGAGCCACCTCGCTGCTCGCGGGCGCTCACACAGCCGAAGAGCGTGGCCGGGCTCAAGGCCTAAACGACATGATCGTGTTCGGCTGCGTCACGTTGGCCTCGGTCGCCTCCGGAGGGCTGATGAACTGCTCCGGAGGCTCTCCTGCGGAGGGTTGGACGGCGGTGAACGTGGCGATGGCGCCGTTCCTCGCGCTCGCCGGCGGCTCCCTGATCTGGCTGACATCGAGGCGTCCCGGGAAACACGCCTGACCTATCCGGGGCGCGTCGCGTCCGATTCGACGCCGCCCACCGGCAGGACCGCCGCTCCCACTCGGCGCCCCTCCCCCAACAGCACGTTGTAGGTCCGGCAGGCGGTCGGCGAGGCCATGGACTCAACCCCGATCCCGACACGTTCGAGCGCCTCCGTCAGCTCTTCCGGCGCATGGGCGGTCTCCTCGCCGGCCCCATAAAGCAGCACGTCCAATAGATCCGACAGGGCGACGATCGCCTCCGGGCCGCCGTTCCATGCTTGGACTCCGCCGCGGTGAACAAGAACCGCGCCCTGACGAACTTCTCCGCCGACGCGGAAAAAGCCCGGTCCATAGCCGTCGAACTTGCTCGCGCCGCCGAAATCCACGTCGTTCATTCGCATGCCGTCCCCCATCGCGGATATCTGGTCGCGAACGCCGAAGCGCCGCCATGGATTCGCGTGCGCATATACCATCCCATGCCAATGGTAACAT
>JANQKA010000240.1 GCA_028281405.1 Hasllibacter sp.
CGCGCGTTTTCACGGAGGCGCGTTCACAGCGGACGGCATTCACGGCGAAGACTGACGGGGCGGCCGCGGCCCGTTCCTTCGCGCGCGTTCGGCCCGCGGAGAGACGGATCGGTTTGACCGGGCCGTTTCCGCTGCGGAATTCCCGGATTTGATTCGCCTGAATTCCGCAAAGGGGAATTACGGAGCGGCTTTTCCAATTCCGCGGCGCGGGAACGCCCCGCTTCGATGGACGCGCCCGTCCATGTCCGTGGGCCGGATGAACCGGGCTTGCGCGCCGGGACGCCCTTCGGCTATGCGCGGCGGGGATATGCGACACCTGTTCCGGTCCATGCGCGTTCTGCCGATGACGCTCGCGGCCGCCATATGGGCCGCGCCCGCGGCGGCGCTCACGGTTTTCGCCGCCGCGAGTCTCGGCCCCGCCCTGGAGGAGATCGCCGCGGACTACGGCGCGGAGACGGGAGAACGGGTCGTGGTGTCGGCGGCCGGGTCTTCGCTTTTGGCGCGGCAAATCGAATTCGGTGCGCCCGCTGATCTGTTCGTTTCGGCGAACGCGGCTTGGATGGACCGGCTGGAGCGCGGCGGACGCGTGGTCGCGGAGAGCCGGCGCGACCTTCTGGGAAACACCTTGGTGATCATCGGACCGCGGGGAGCGGGGGTATTGCCCCGGGCGCGCGGAGGGCCGGACCTCGCGGGGGCGCTCGGACGTGATGGAAGACTCGCCGTGGCCCTGACGGACGCGGTGCCCGCCGGGATTTACGGCAAGGCGGCGTTGCGGACGATGGGCGTGTGGGAGCGGGTGAGGGATCGTTTGGCGGAGGCCGAAAACACGCGCGCCGCCCTGGCGTTGGTGGCGGCGGGCGCGGTTCCGATCGGCCTCGTCTACGCGACCGACGCGGCCGCCGAGCCGCGTGTGTCGGTGCTGGACCGGATCGACCCGGAAACTCATCCGCGCATCGTTTATCCGGCCGCGGTTGTCACGGGAGGCGACGAGGCCGCCGCGGCGGAATTCCTTGCCCATCTCGCGGGCCCCCGGGCGAGGGCGGTGTTCGAACGCCACGGATTTCCGCCGCCGGCGCCCTGAGATGGATTGGCTCGGACCGGCGGAGCGCGAAGCGTTGACGCTGTCGCTCCGCGTGGCGTTCTGGGCCACGCTGCTCAGCCTGCCGCCGGCGATGTTGTGCGCGCACGCGCTCGCCCGCTGGCGGTTTCCTGGACGGCAGATGTTGAACGGATTGGTGCATCTTCCGCTGATTCTGCCACCCGTGGTGACGGGGTACCTTCTCCTGCTCGCGTTCGGGCCGAACGGTCCCGTCGGGGCGCTTTTGGAGAGCGCGGGCATCGCGATCGCCTTCCGCTGGACCGGAGCCGTCCTCGCGGCGGCGGTCATGGCCTTTCCCCTCATGGTCCGCGCGATCCGCCTTTCCGTCGAAGCCGTCGATCCGGGGATCGAGGAGGCGGCGGCCACGCTGGGCGCGGCGCGAGCGCGCGTGTTCCTGACGATCACCCTTCCCCTGACACTTCCGGGAATTCTGACGGGCGCGATCCTCACGTTCGCCAAGGCCATGGGGGAGTTCGGTGCCACGATCACCTTCGTCGCGAACATTCCCGGCGAGACTCGGACGCTGCCGTCGGCGGTTCACGCCTTCCTGCAGGTTCCCGGAGGCGAGGACGCCGCGGCGCGGCTGGTGGTGATTTCGGTCGCCGTGTCCCTGGGGGCCGTGCTCGTCTCCGAATTCCTGGCCGCGCGGGTGGCGCGGAGGGTCGGGCGCTCATGAGCCTCTCGGTCCGCCTGAAACACGATTTCGGGGGCTTCGCGCTGGACGCTCGGTTCGAGGCCCCGCCCGGGCTGACGGTGCTGTTTGGACGGTCGGGGTCGGGCAAGACTTCGATCGTCAACGCCGTCGCCGGGATACTCAAGCCCCGCGAGGGAAGGGTGGTTCTGGGTGGGCGGGTTCTTTTCGACAGCGCGGGCGGCGTCGACGTCCCTGTTCCGCGTCGGCGGATGGGCTATGTTTTCCAGGACGGGAGGTTGTTCCCGCATATGAGCGTGCGTTCGAATCTGCTCTATGGGCGTCCCCGGAACGCGATGGTTCCGTTTGGACGGATGGTGGATCTTTTGGGGATCGGTTCGATTCTCGACCGGCGTCCCGGAGGGCTGTCCGGGGGGGAAAAAGCGCGGGTTGCGATCGGCAGGGCGCTGTTGCGCGAGCCGGAATTGGTTCTCGCCGACGAGCCGCTGGCGGCCCTCGACACGGCCCGCAAGGAGGAGATCCTTCCGTATTTCGAACGTCTCAGGGACGAGGTGTCGGTGCCGATCCTTTATGTCACTCATTCGGCGTCGGAGGTCGCGAGGCTCGCCACATGGGTGGTGGCCTTGGAAGAGGGGCGCGTGGCGCGGGAAGGGGAGGCGCGGGAGGTTCTGTCGGACCCGGAGGTGTCCCCCGCGGGCGCCCGCGAGGCGGGGGCGGTGTTGGAAGCGCGCGTCAGGAAGCATCACGACGACGGTTTGACGGAACTCGACGCGGGCGGGGTGCCGTTGTTTCTGCCGAGGGTGGCCCGGCCTTTGGGCGCGTCCCTTCGCGTCCGCGTGGCGGCGAGCGAGGTGATTCTGTCGAAGGACGTTCCGGTGGGGCTTTCGGCGCTCAACGTCTTGCCGGGCCGCGTCGAGACGGTGAGGACCGGGGCGGGTCCCGGAGCGATGGTCGCGCTGGAGACCCCGGCGGGTCGGATTCTCGCGCGGGTCACGGCGCGGTCCGTCGCCGCGCTGGGCCTGAGGCAGGGTTTGAAGTGTCACGCGCTGGTCAAGGCTCTGGCCGTGGCGCCCGGGGATGTGGGGTCCTGAAGGATCCGCGCGAAACGCTTGTTGGTTCTCCCGGAACTTGTTGAAAACCGTTTGCGCCGATTCATGAACGGGTTCGATTTTCCGGGAATTCGCGGGCGCTCCGGCATCCGGTCGACTCGCGAAATGGGGTTCGGATCAGCGCGGTCAGAGACGGGATCATCGGCCGCTTCCGGGTGAAACCGGATTCAATATTCCGGCAAGGGATGGCGACCGCGGCGGGGCGGCCGGGGACGACCGGCGGTGCATGGAGGCGGTCGCGCGGACACGGGCATCCGTCGTCCTCCGGCCTCGGCGAAGCGAGCATTGGAAATCGGGCCGCGCCGTCCCGGCGGACATCCGCGGCCATGAAAAAAGGGTGGAACGGCACCGGCGTCTTGGAGGCGGTTCTCCCGGCCCCGATGATTCGTTTCGAGAAATTGCCTGACTCGAAGGGGATTCCGGGTTCACCCCGCGGAGGGGTGGCGACCCGCCGCCCCCGGGGGGACCGCTCCGCGCGCCCGCGCGCGCGGATGCTTCGCTTGGTGGCTCCACTTCAAGAATCCTCCTGATTCGGAGGAATTCCGGGCGTCGCGCGTCGGCGGAAGAGTCGTCCCGGCCGCGATTTCCGGGTCGCGGCGGCCGCGCCGGGAACGCGAATCGCCGACCGGTGATTCGTTTTCGGGAATCTTCCCAGATTTCAGGAGGAATACAGTGGAACCTGACTTTCGGGGAGTCCTCCACGCCGTGTGGAGTGGATTCCCGAACCGCGCCAACCTGTGCTCGCGCCTTGGGGCGAATCACCCCTCCGCGGGGTGTTCGACTGACATGCCCCTAAATTTACTCGCATTCATAACCGGACGATTTTTCTCTTTGGCCTCAGCCCGGGCCGCGGAGCCGCCTCCGGTGGAAGCGCCCGTGGGCGCGACCGCCGGAGGCGGATGTCAGCGGCCCCCGGGGAGCGGGTGATGGCCATTGGTTTCGCCATCCGTGCCTCCCGGGGAGCGGCTCGGGAGCTTCCGGAGCGTGTGATTGGGCGCGGGAGGCCGCGGTGCCGGGTGATTCGTTTCGATTCGACGGAATCCGCCCATCGGGTCGACGAAATCCGCCAATTGGGATGCTTCGATGGCGACGAGACACGGTTTTGGGAAGAGACTCGGTTCACAATTTCGTGAGTTGCATGCATATATGGGTGCGGGGGGGGGGGGTGCATACCACATGTTGTGTCTCTCGCTTGGAACGCGAAGAATCGGGGATTAATTTCAAAAAAAACTCCACAGCCACTCGGACGGTGGCGTATATTGCCCGCAAGGGCCGTATGGGCCCGAAATCAATGCAATTGGAGGCGGAAATGACACGCTTTACCACGATCTTCGCCGCTTTGGCTCTGGCTTCGCTTTCGGCCTGCGGCGGCGGCTCGGGTGCTCCGGGCCAAGACTTCGGAGCGCCTCTGGCGGGACTCAACGCGACCGCGCCCTCCCAGGCCCGATCGGTCCCGGGCTTGCAGCTCGACTACAACGGTGGGTGGGAGTGGTTCAACGAAGGCAACTACGACGAACACTACCCAAGCTATGGTACGCCGGCGCTGGCCCGGTTTCGGAGCACAGACAGTGAAGGCAGGGTGCGCGTGACCCCGTCCATGTACCTTCCATCGGCCGACGACGAAGACGCGCAGCCTCTTGAAGGCGCCGAAGGCGTCGTCGTCTACGAGGGTGCCGTCGACTTGTCCGGAAACCCCACCAGGTTTCCCGCGGCTTTGGGAACCACCTGCGTCGACGGGGGATGCGACTACTGGCAATCCGACGACGTCAGACTTACCGCCGATTTCGGCAGCAGCCAAGCGACGTTGAACATCAGCGAGATCGAAAATCGCAGCGGAGACCCCAAATACATGCCCGACGGAGGAGCGATCGAGTATTCCGGACGGATCGAGGGATCCAGAATCGTGCACGATCGAACGCCCCAGCAAGGTCGACTCTCCGGGCATCTGTTTGAAGACAGGGCGCTCGGAACCTTCATGACCTTCGACGAATACCCCGACGAATCTCCCAGGGGAGACGTTGCGAAGGATCACATGGGCAACTTCTCCATAGGTCGAAGCGGACAAAACTGACTCGATCCCGGTGGTCAGGAAACAAACGGGGGCGGTTCGCCGCCCCCGCAATGCATCGCCGACAAGCGCGGGGATGCGCGGCGGGAAACGAATCTCGACCATATTCACCTTGTCCACTCCGGGCGGGTTGCCGCCCGATGCGGCGGTGGCCGCCAAACATCACGCGATTCCTTTGGAATTGATCCCGCTCCCGCGCGTCGTCGAGATCACGGTCCCGCCGACGCTTCCTGATCCACGGGCACATGAAATTCATCCTTCCAAACGCCGCCCACTTTCATTGAAGTGTTGCGTATCGCGCGGGCCGATGGGTGATGCGCGCCACAATGGACGGAACCAGGACGGAATAATCGCGCGCCCGCCCGCGGCGGCCTGAGATTCCCGCGGCATCCCCCTCCTCCGACACGGCGGCGGAGAGGAGATCGTTCAAAGTCCCCTCCATTCCCGGCCCCGGTCGAAGGAGATGCGCACCTCGGCGTGGCGGGCGGAGTGAAAGAGACCCTCCCGCGCCCGGCCACGATGGCCACGGACCGAGCCGTAAAGCCAACAACGCCAAATCACCTGGGAATTGTTCTGCGGAAGGTCGCGTTGACGGGCGTTCTCAAGAACAGATTCGGTCGCCGAACGCTTCGGCATCGCCATCACCGACCCGATAACCCGCAGGCGGAATGAAGCCTACAATCCGGTCCACTCGCGGCGGTAACTCCAGTTCGGCGGCGTCATCCCCGATAATCCCGTGCCGGCGGTTCGGATCCGAAGCACGCGCTCCGAAGACGTTCCCGCGGACAATCGCCATAATCACATTCACAGTGAAACGCGATTTCCCATCGCTGGTCTCCCCTTGGTCGGGTTATCTCCGAGAAGCGAGGAGAGCAGAGCCGAATCGTCCGGATTCCCCGCCATGTCGAATTCGTGGCCGGATCGATGGGAGCGATTGTCAACGGACCTTGGAAACGCGGGTGATTCGGACAGCGCGGAAGATGACCGGCGGCCGCGGACTCGGCCGCGTCTCGGCCGTGGATGGGAACCCGTTCTTCATGCGAGGAGGGGGGCACCGTTCGAAGGCGCCGCCGACATGGACGCGCGTGGACGATCCGCGTGTTGAAGATTCGTTGCCGGCGATTTCCCCAGCTCTCAGCGCGCCTCTCCAACTGGTGTGGGCGCCTCGGGGCGTCCGGTTTCCTGTGAGCGGAAGGCGGCTTCGAGCACGGCCATCGTTCCCAG
>JANQKA010000297.1 GCA_028281405.1 Hasllibacter sp.
CCTCCGAGGGCGGCCCCGAGAATATCGCCCAGGGACGACGCTCCCGAGTCGGTGGAACCATACTGTTCCACGGCCTCCTTCTCCTCGGCGATTTCGCGCGCTTTGATGGACAGGGTCACGCGGCGGGATTTCGACTCGAATCCAACGACGCGGGCCTCCACCTTCTCGCCGACCTTGAAGCGGTCGGAACGCTGTTGATCCCGGTCGCGGGAAAGGTCGGAGCGGCGGATGAAGCACTTCGTTCCCTCGAACTCCACCTCGATGCCGCCATCCGTGATCTCGGTGACCTCCGCGGTGACGACGTCTCCACGCTTGGCGCCGCCGGCCGGCGCGTCTCCACCGTCGCTGATCGCCTTGATCGAAAGCGAGATGCGCTCCTTCTCCACGTCCACTTCGGTGACCACGGCCCGCACGGTGTCTCCCTTTCGGAATTCGGCGATCGCGGCCTCGCCGCTGCCCTCCCAGGTGATGTCGGACAGGTGAACCATGCCGTCAATGTCGCCGTCGAGGCCCACGAACAGGCCGAACTCGGTGATGTTCTTGACCTGGCCCTCGACATGGGTGCCGGGCGGATGGGTTTCGGAGAACACCTCCCACGGGTTGCGCTGGGTCTGCTTGATGCCCAGGGACACGCGGCGCTTGGGGTCGTCGATGTCCAGCACCATGACGTCCACCTCCTGCGAGGTGGAGACGATCTTGCCGGGATGGACGTTCTTCTTGGTCCAGGACATTTCGGAAATGTGGACCAGGCCCTCGATGCCCGGTTCCAACTCCACGAATGCTCCGTAGTCGGTGATGTTGGTGACGCGGCCCCGGTGCACGGACTCCGTGGGGAACTTGGTGTGCACGGAGTCCCAGGGATCGTTCTCGAGCTGCTTCATGCCCAGCGAGATGCGGTGGGTTTCCTTGTTGATCTTGACCACCTGCACCTTGACGGTATCGCCGATGCTGACGACTTCCGACGGGTGCTGGATGCGGCGCCAGGCCATGTCCGTCACGTGCAGCAGGCCGTCGACGCCTCCGAGGTCGATGAACGCCCCGTATTCGGTGATGTTCTTGACGACCCCTTCGGCCTCCTGCCCCTCGGTGAGGTTGGCGATGACCTCGGCGCGCTGCTCGGCGCGGGATTCCTCGAGGATCGCGCGGCGGGACACCACGATGTTGCCCCGGCGACGATCCATCTTGAGGATCTGGAACGGCTGTTTGAGGCCCATCAGGGGCCCGGCGTCGCGCACCGGGCGCACGTCGACCTGCGAGCCGGGCAGGAAGGCGACCGCCCCGCCCAGATCGACGGTGAAGCCGCCTTTGACGCGGCCGAAGATGGCTCCGTCGACGCGGCCGTCCTCGGCGTGGGCCTTCTCGAGTTTGTCCCAGGCCTCCTCCCGGCGCGCCTTTTCGCGGCTGATCGAAGCCTCGCCGCGGGCGTTCTCCACGCGGTCCAAGAACACCTCGACCTCGTCGCCCACCATCACTTCGGGAGCGTCGCCCGGCTGCGCGAATTCCTTGAGTTCGACGCGGCCCTCCATCTTGTAGCCGACATCGATGACGGCGTGGCCCGCCTCGATGGCGATGACCGTGCCTTTGACGACGGCCCCCTCGGAGGGCGTGCCGGATTCGAAGCTTTCGTTGAGGAGGGCTTCGAACTCCTCCATTGACGCGTTCTGAGCCATGTGGCTGTCTGATCCTATCTGTGCGTGATTCGGGCCGGGCGGTTGTCTCCGCCGGTCTTTGGGATTGAGATCGCGGCCGCGGCCGTCACCGCGCGGTCGGACGAACCCCGATCCGCCCGGTCAACCCGCGCCGCGCCGCGGCGAAAGTATATCCGCCCCCGACGCGGGCGGCAAGGGACGCCGCGGTCGGCGTTGCCGCGGCCGGCGTTGCCGCGGTCTGTTGTGGTGGTGGGGACGCGCCCCGCCCGGAACACCGCGACCGGCGGAATTCGGACGGTGCCGGCCGCGGGTTCGCCTTGTGCCGCCGACGGGCGCCCGCGCGGCCCGACGGGGACGTTCAAACCCGCCCCGACTCGGATTCGAGAGCCCGCTCGACCTCGGCCGCGGCGGACTCGATGGCGGCCTCGACCGTCAATTCGGTGGTGTCGAGAAGAACCGCGTCTCCGGCCGCGGCCATCGGGGATGTCTCGCGCCCGGAATCCCTCGAGTCGCGCCTCGCCAGATCGGCGCGAACCTGCTCCAGCGACAGGAGCGACCCGTTCGCTGCCAATTCCGCGTGCCGCCTCCGGGCCCGCTCGGCGTCGTCGGCGGTGACGAAAATCTTCACGTCCGCATCCGGGCAGATCACCGTGCCGATGTCGCGCCCGTCCAGGATCGCTCCGCCGTCGCGCCGAGCGAAATCCCTTTGGAACCGCAGCAGCGCCTCGCGCACCGCCGGCATGGCCGCGACCCTGCTGGCTTGTTGCCCCGCCTCCGCCGTGCGGAGGTCGTCGCGCTCCAGATCCGCCTCGGTGAGGTTCCGCGCGGCGACCGGGGGGACGATTCCCGCGGCGGACTTGGCCCCCACCGCCCGGTAGAGGAGGCCGGTGTCGAGATACGCGAACCCGAAACGCTCCGCCAAGGCGCGGCAGATCGTTCCCTTGCCGGCGGACGCCGGGCCGTCGACGGCCACGCAGAACCTCATTCGGGAACCCGCGTGGTCAGATCGGGGTCGTGGGCGTCGGCCCGCGGCAATCCGTCGGCGATCTCGTAGTAGCCGCCCTTGTCCGCCACGAATATGTGACCGGCGAGGCGCAGGTCGGGCGGTTCGGAATCCAGGGTTCCGGCCATAATCGAAAGGTGCGTCCCGGGACCGTCCCAGAACAGGTTGGAGCCGCAGACGCGGCAAAACCCCCGACGGGCCTCCTCCGAGGAATCGAACCACGCGACCTCGCCGGTGACCTCGATCTCGTCGCGCCGCGCGGAGGTGGCGGAGACGTGGTGGCCCGAGGTTTTCCGGCATTGCCGGCAGTGGCAGGCGATCACCGGTCGGAGGGCCCCCGACACCCGGTACCTGACCTTGCCGCAAAGACATCCGCCTTCGATCATGATGAAACGCTCCAGCTCCTGGTCGGCGCGCGCGGCCTCGAACCCGGTGGATCGGCGTTTGCCCGCGAATCGGACGCGGTTCAACCCGACGCGGAACCCCGGGCGGGCCGCGCGGGCGGTTCGGCGGATGCGCGCCGCGGCGGGATCATCCGCGGCGGAGAACGCCCCCCAGTCCCGTCACGAGGCTTTCGAACGCCGGAAAGGACGTCGCGATCGGGCCGGCGTCGTCGACGGTCACGGGGGACCGGGACGCGAAGCCGAGGCAAAGGAACGACATGGCGATCCGGTGATCGAGGAACGACCGGCATGTCGCGCCGCCGGGAACCCCGAGGGGGCCCGACCCGTCGACGGTCATGGTGTCCTCGTCGTCCTCCACGTTCACGCCGCAGGCGCGCAGGCCCTCGGCCATGGCGGCGATCCGGTCGCTTTCCTTCACGCGCAACTCCCCGACGCCGCGCATGACCGTGCGCCCTTCCGCGCAGGCGGCGACAACCGCCAGTATGGGGAATTCGTCGATCATCGAGGCCGCGCGCTCCGGCGGCACCTCGACCCCCTTCATGGACTCCGAGAACCGCGCGCGCAGGTCCGCCACGGGTTCGCCGCCTTCGGTCCTTTCGTTTTCGAACGACAGGTCGGCGCCCATTTCCATGAGCGTCGCGAAGAGTCCCGCGCGCGTCGGATTGAGACCGACGCCCGGCGCGGTCACCTCGGAACCCTCGGCGATCAGCGCGGCGCAGACCGGAAAGGCCGCCGACGACGGATCCCGGGGAACCGCGACGGCGCGGGGCTCGAGCTCGGCGTGGCCGCCCAGGGTGATCACCCGGCGGCCGTTCTCCTCGCCGACCTCGACGCTGGCGCCGAACCCGGAGAGCATCCGCTCGGTGTGGTCGCGCGTGGGCTCCTTCTCCACCACCACCGTTTCTCCCGGCGCGTTGAGTCCCGCGAGCAGCACCGCCGACTTCACCTGCGCCGAGGGCACCGGCACCTCGTAGCGGACGGGCACGGGGTCGGCCGCGCCCACCACGGTCATGGGCAGACGGCCGCCGCGCCTCCCGTGGGTCCGCGCTCCGAAAAGCGCGAGCGGGTCCGTCACCCGGGCCATGGGACGGCCGTTCAGGGATTCGTCGCCGGTGAACGTCGCGGTCAGGTCGGTGGTGGCCATCGCTCCCATGATCAGCCGGGCCCCGGTGCCGGAATTGCCGCAGTCGATCACCCTGTCGGGCTCCATGAATCCGCCCACGCCGACGCCGTCCACCGTCCAATGTCCGTCGCCGAGCCGCTCCAGGGTCGCGCCGAACGCCCGCATCGCCTCCCCGGTGTCAAGGACGTCGCGGCCCTCCAACAGACCGGTCACCTCGGTCCTGCCGACCGACAGAGCGCCGAGAATCAGCGAACGGTGCGAGATCGATTTGTCGCCGGGCACCTCGGCCGCGCCGGTCAGGGTGGATTTCTCCGCGGTCAGCGGCCGCGGCTCTCCATGGGCGCCCATTCGCATCCTTTCTTGGCTTCGCCGCGGACATACCGCGCCGGGTGGATCGATCACAGCCGAATCATCACGGCCGCAGGAAGGTCAGATAGTGGGGAGTCCTTCCCTCCCTCAACGCCTTCAGCTCGTAGCGGGTGGGAATCCAATCGGTCCACGGCTCGCGCCAGTCCGCCGGGCGTTCCGCGGTCCAGCGGAATCCCGCCTTTGAAACCTCGGAGAGCGCCTGCCGGACATAGTCGCCGATATCCGTGGCCAAGCGGAATTCGCCTCCCGGGGCCATGACCCGGCGCAGCGGTCCGAGATGCCCGGGGGTGACGAACCGCCTGCGGTGGTGCCGCGCCTTCGGCCACGGATCGGGATAGAGCAGAAAAGCCTTCTCCACCGACCCTTCGGGCAGCACGTCCATCAGATCCCTCGCGTCCCCCGCGTGCACCCGCGCGTTCCCGAGGCCGGCGGCCACGATCTTGCCCAGACAGGCCGCGACCCCGTTGACGAAGGGTTCGGCCCCGATGATTCCCACGCCGGGGTTCGACATGGCCTGGTGCGCCAGATGCTCGCCCGAGCCGAAGCCGATTTCGATCCACAGGGGCCTGCCGCCGAAGAGGCCGCGGACATCCAGCGGCTCCCGTCCGGGGTTCGCCCCGCGGGTAACCGGGCCGGGCGAATACTCCGGCAGGCGATCGAGGCTCCGCCTTTGGGAGGGCTTCAGCTTCTTGCCTTTGGTGCGCCCGTAAAAATTGCGCCAACCGGCCTCTCCGGCGTCCCGGGTCATGGCGCGCGGGTCAGCCGCCGGGCGCGCCCGGTTCGACACCGAGCGGTCCCCGGGGAATCACAGGGCGGATTCGAGCGCGCCCGCGAGGTCCGCGCGTTCCCACGAAAACCCGCCGTCCGCGTCCGGCGAACGGCCGAAATGGCCATAGGCGGCGGTGCGCCGGTAGATCGGGCGGTTCAAACCAAGATGCTCGCGGATGCCTCGCGGCGAGAGATCCATCACCTTGCCGATCGCCTTCTCGATGGCCGCGCCGTCGACACGGCCCGTGCCGTGGGTGTCGCAGTAGACGGACAGCGGCTTGGACACGCCGATGGCGTAGGACAATTGGATGGTGCAGCGCCGCGCCAGGCCCGCCGAAACGACGTTCTTCGCGAGGTAGCGCGCCGCGTAGGCGGCGGACCGGTCCACCTTGGTCGGATCCTTGCCGGAGAAGGCGCCGCCGCCGTGGGGCGCCGCGCCGCCGTAGGTGTCCACGATGATTTTCCGGCCCGTCAGTCCCGCGTCGCCGTCCGGCCCGCCGATCACGAATTTGCCCGTGGGATTCACCCACCACTCGGTGTTTCCGGTCAGCCACCCGTCGGGCAATTCGCCGCGGATGTGTGGTTCCACGATGCCGCGCACGTCGCCGGAGGTCAGGGATTCGTCGAGATGCTGGGTGGACAGGACCACGGAGGTCACCTCGACGGGCTTGCCGTCGGCGTAGCGCACCGTCAGCTGCGACTTGGCGTCGGGACCGAGCTCCGGCCGCTCGCCCGATTTGCGGACCTCGGCGAGTTTCATGAGGATTCGGTGCGCGTAGTGGATCGGCGCGGGCATCAGGTCCGCGGTCTCGTCGACGGCGTATCCGAACATGATGCCCTGGTCGCCCGCGCCCTCGTCCTTGGAACCGGAGGCGTCGACGCCGCCGGCGATGTCCCCGGACTGGTCGTGCAGGTAGTTGTGAACGTCCATCTTCTCCCAGTGGAAGCCGTCCTGCTCGTAGCCGATATCCCTCACGCACCCCCGGGCTATCTCCTCGACGCGCCGGGTCACGTCGCCGGGACCGCGCACCTCGCCGCCGATGACGACGCGGTTCGTCGTCGCGAACACCTCGCAGGCCACCCGGGCCTCCGGCTCCTCCGCCAGAAAGGCGTCCAGAACCGAGTCGGAAATCTGATCGCAGATCTTGTCCGGGTGTCCCTCGGACACGGATTCCGAGGTGAAGATGTAGTCCTTGCGGGTCATTTGGATGCGCTCCATTCGGTGCCGCCGTCACGCCAGGAAGCCGTTGTGACAGCCGATCGCGGGGGGCGGTAAACCCGCCGCGCCACGGGGTCAATCCACTACCGGGCCGTCGAAGGATCCGCGCCGCGGCCGCCGCCGCCGCGCCGCCGCCAATCCCAACAAGGCGAGCGCGAGCAGAAGGGCGACGGGCGCGTCTCCCGTCCGGGCGTAGGGCGTCGGAGGCAGGGGATCGGGCAGCCGGACGTCGATGACGCCTCGAATCCCCAGGTCGAGCCGGTCGATGAGGCGCCCGGCGGGATCGATCGCCGCGCTTATGCCGGTGTTCGCCGCCCTGAGCGCGGGCAAGCCCTGCTCGATGGCGCGGAACCGGACCTGGGCGAGATGCTGCTGCGGGCCGGACACGGTGCCGAACCAGGCGTCGTTGGTGATCTGCAGCAGCCAATCCGGACGTCCGTCCGCGCGCAGGTTCTGAGGAAAGATGGCCTCGTAGCAGATCGTCGGCAGCACCTTTCCCAACCGCGGGCCGAGGTCGATGATCAGCGGCCCTTCACCCTGGTCGAAGTCGGCGATGTTCTCCGCCAGGCCGTCGAGCCCGAGCAGGTCGCCGAAGGGAATGTATTCCCCGAACGGCACGAGATGGTGCTTGCGGTAGGAGGCGAGGATGTCCGCGTTCCGGTCGATCACCAGAAGGCCGTTGGACCAGCCGGCGCCGCCCCTGATGTTCGCGCCCGTCACCAGGGGTGGACCGCCCACGGCCCCCGCGACGTCGCGGCGGACGTCCGCGTCGGCCTCGATGTCGTAGGGCACGGCCGTCTCGGGCCAAATCACGAGATCGGCGCCGGAATCGCGCGAGAGATCCTTCAATATCCCATACCATCTCGCGATATGGTTGCGGCTCCACTTCAGCCGCTGCGGAATGTTGGGCTGGACCAGCCTGACCAGCGGAGCGCCGTCGCCGGCGGTGGATGCCGGAGCCGGGCGCAGAAGCGGAGCCGCCGCCAAAAGGACGGCGGGAAGGCAGGCCGCCGCCAAGCGGACCGCTCCGCGCCGGCGCTGGCTCCAAGGCAGGGCCACGGCGATGACGGTCAGGAAGGTCAGGCCGTGCGGCCCGGCGAACGCCGCGAGTTGGGCCTGGGGCAAATCCAACCAGAGATAGGCGGGCAGGGCCCACGGAAGTCCGGTGAACAGGTAGGCCCGCGCCAGTTCCGCGGTGGACAGGGCGACGGCGAAGCCCAAGGCGCCGCCGAGCCGCGCGCCGACGTGCGCCGCCACGCCCCAGAACAGCGCCAGTCCGCCCGCGAGCCCCCCCAGCGCGAAAGGCGCCAGCCAGCCGTGCGTTTCGACGTCCACCTGAAAAGGCTCGAGAATCCACAGGAGCGTGACCGTGAAGTAGGCGGAGCCGAGAATCCAACCTTTGAGGAAAGTCGCGCGTCCCCCGGGCACCCAGATCACGGCCGCCGCGAGCGCGGGCAGCGCCGCGTAAGGCATCTCGAATGGCGCGTGGCCGAGGGCCATCGCCGCGCCGAGCGCCGCCGCGCCCGAAACCGCGCCGGCCAGCGCGATCGCCGGCTTCATTCCGGTTCCCCCGGGCCGGTTGAGGCGCGCGCGGCGTCGGCGAATTTGACCCGCAACCTCTTCACCCGGCGGGGGTCGGCCTCCAAGACTTCGAATTCCGCGCCCGACGGGTGCCGCACCATCTGTCCCCTGGCGGGCACGCAACCCGCGGTCATGAACACGAGACCTCCCAGGGTGTCGACCTCCTCCTCATCCTCGGGCTCCGCGAGTTTGAAACCGGTTTCGGCCTCGAATTCGTCCAGCGGAGCGCGGGCGTCGGCGAGGTAGACGCCCGGCTTTTCCAGGGCCCAGAGGTCGCCTTCGTCCTCGTCGTGCTCGTCCAGGATCTGTCCAACCACCGTCTCGATCAGATCCTCGATCGTCACGAGGCCGTCCACGCCGCCGTATTCGTCGATAACCAAAGCCATGTGCTTTCGTTCGTTCCGCATCTTCGTCAACAGGACGTCGATTCCCATCGACGGCGGCGCGTAGATCAGCGGCCGGATCAGGTCGTCCAGCGAAAATCCCGCCCCGTCGCCATTGAATCCGTGCTTCAGGGCGAGATCCTTCAGGTGCACGAAACCCAGTGGAGAATCGAGCGTGCCTTTGTAAACCGGCAGGCGCGTGAGGCCGCTTTCGCGGAACTTGGCCACCAGCTCGTCGCGGGCCAGATCCCCGGGCACCGAGACGATTTCGGCTTTTGGGATCGCCACGTCCTCGATGCTCAACCGACCAAGGTTGGCCAATCCGGACGCCCCGACGGGGGTCCGCGAAGGCGCCCCCCCGGCGTCCTCATGATCGCCCTTGGAAATCGCGCCGAGAATCCGCGCGAAAACGCCGTCGCGCCGGTCGGTCGATCCATTCGTGCAGGTCGCGTCCCCCGCTTGCGGCGCGCCACGCGCCGCGCCGGAGGAGCCTTCGTCTTCGCCCATGTCCTCGATCCGTATCGCGGGGGCAGTAACCGCTCAACGGCATTATAGTTTGGAAATGCCCAGGTCCGCAAGTATTTCCTTCTCGATCCTCTCCATCAAGGCCGCGTCGCCGTCCCGGCCGTGGTCGTATCCCAAGCAGTGAAGCAGGCCGTGAACGACGAGGTGGGCCGCGTGGGCGTCCAAGGTTTTGCCCTCATCCCGCGCCTCCCGCGCGCAGGTTTCGTAGGCGATGGCGATGTCGCCGAGCTCCTCGTCGCCCGGCCCGGGCCTTTCCGGAAATTCGCCGTCCGCCTCCGCGGCGCGGTTCCGGGACGGCCACGAGAGCACGTTGGTAGGTACTGGGCGGCCCCGGAATTCTGCGTTCAGGGCAGCGATCCGCGCGTCGTCGCAGGCGAGGATGGCGACGTTTCCATCAATCTCCAGACGCGACAATGCCGTCTCCACGACGCGTTCGGCCAACTCCCCGAACCCGGTTCCCCGCCATAGGCCGCTCTCGATGAGGATGTCCGCGCTCATCTTCGACGAATCATCGCGGCCAGCCGGCGCCAACCGCCCGGGCGGACCACGAAGGACAGAAGAAACCCGGCGAGGAATCCGGCCAGATCGGCGACCCAGTCCAACCTGCCGGTGAGGAACCAGGAGAGCATCTGCAGACCAAGCATCATGGAGACCAGGGTAAGCGCCATGCGTCCGCGCCTCCCCCTGATTTCGTTCCCCGCCATCAGGAGGAATACATAGGAGCCGATCAGCCCGAAAACTCCCGGATATCCTCCGAGCAGCGGAGCGTCGGCGTTCGTCAACCCGTAGGCCAGCGCGCCGGCCAGCGTGGATCCGAAGAACAGGGCCAGCATCGCCGCGGCGTCGAACTGGCGTCCCACGGCGTTTCCGAACCCGAGGAAGAAGGCCAGGGCGAGGCCCGTATGCAGCGGCGATTCGTGGATCAACGCGTAGGACAGCGATCTGGCGGCGATCCGGGGCGAGAATTCCCCGTGCTCGATCATCCGGTCCCACAGGGGATCGAAGTAGGACCAGTCCTGAATGGCGAAATTCCGCGACTCGGCCATGTTGGGAAGCAGTCCGGCTCCTCCGAGCCAGAACAGGACCTCGATTCCACCGATGACCACGGCCATCGCGGTCACCACCGGGGGCAGCGCGTTGAAGGGGGATTGATTCCGGTTCCTCATGGGCTCCATCCGGTTGACGCGTCTTCGGTGCGTGGGTATAGGGCGCGGCATCGGAAATCCAGCCAGAGAGCCCGTCATGGCCGACACAAAGTTCGTTCCGCGCGTTTTTTCCGGCATCCAGCCGTCGGGCGGGCTCACGCTCGGCAACTATCTCGGCGCCATCAAGCGTTTCGTCGAGATGCAGGAGGGGGAGTTCGAGACGATCTTCTGCATGGTGGACCAGCACGCGATCACCGTCCGGCAGGATCCCGCGGTGCTGGCGGACGCCACGCGCGAGCTTTGCGCGGGCTTCATGGCCGCCGGTCTTGATCCCGAAAAATCGATCCTGTTCAATCAGAGCCGGGTTCCCGAACACGCCCAACTCGCCTGGGTGTTCAATTGCGTGGCCCGGATGGGGTGGCTGAACAGGATGACCCAGTGGAAGGACAAGGCGGGGAAGAATCAGGAAAACGCCTCCGTTGGGCTGTTCGCCTATCCGTGCCTGATGGCGGCGGACATCCTCGTCTACCACGCCACTCACGTGCCGGTGGGGATGGACCAGAAGCAGCATCTGGAATTGACCCGCGACATCGCGGCGAAGTTCAACCATGATTACGGCGTCGACTTCTTTCCCCTGACCGAGCCGGTGATCGGGGGCGCGGCCACCCGGGTGATGAGTCTGCGCGACGGCTCCCAGAAGATGTCGAAGTCCGACCCGTCGGACATGAGCCGGATCAACATGACCGACGACGCGGACGCCATCGCGAAGAAGATCAGGAAGGCCAAAACCGACGCGGACGCGCTTCCCTCCGAATTCGCCGGGTTGGAGAACCGCCCCGAGGCCCGAAACTTGGTCTGCGTCTACGCGGCGCTCGCGGACATGAACGTGGACGATGCGTTCGCCGATATCGGGGGACGCGGCTTCGGCGAATTCAAGCCGATGCTGGCGGAACTGGCCGTCGAAAAGCTGGCGCCGATTTCGGCGGAGATGTCGCGCCTGATGCGGGATCCCTCGGCCATCGACGCCATTTTGGCCGCCGGAGCCGGGAGGGCCCGGGACATCGCCGGTCCGATTCTCAGGGACGCCCACGAAATTGTCGGCTTCGCTGGTTGATCCACGCCGCGGGCCGACGTGGCGGGAAATGGATTCCGTGGCCGAAACGCCGCCCCGGCGGAGGTTCCAATCCGCCCGCGGATTGGTGGATGAAGAATGGGATTCGTGGCGGATCGCGCCCCTCCAACCGTGCGGCGGCACATCCGGCTGAATTGAGTGTTGGAATCGGCACAATTTTATTTCAATTATTTTGGTTGCATAATTACGATTCGAAAGGCCGACGCGACTCAATCCAGTTGCCAATTCTCCACATTCCAGTCGGGCCGTCCGTTGAACGAAAATCGCGCGGTTACGGCTCCGACACTATTTGGGTGCATCCTGCCATGCATCCGATTTCCCCGCATATATTTTTCAATTTTTCGCTCGTGCTCAGATCGAACCAGGGATAATGGAAGCGACGTGAGAAATAAATTTTCCGTAAGGGAATCCAACCTTTCCAAGTCAGATTTTGTTGGGAGTTGGTTATTGCCACGTGACCATGGAGTTACGATGGCGTTGACATTTCGGCGCAATACACGAGTCCATAATCCATCATGATGCGCATTTCGCGATCCATGATGCGGAACTTTGAAGTAGCTTACTTCTCCACAAGGACGATTGGGAGAATCCATGATGGAATCCCAGCCCGAACGAGGGTCCGAGGTTCGCTCCAAATCCGATCCCAAAATCATATGAATTTCTCCAATTCTGATCCACATCGCAACCGAATGATGATTTGGACTCTGTGGGACAACGCCACGATCCTTAACTTCCTGATCAATAATAAGTGAGGCCAACCGGGATTCGCTTTCCATTATTTGGAAATCCGAAGGTGAAAGCGCCCAAATATCGCATGAATAGTGGTGAGCCAATTGGTCGGTGGTGAATTTAAGAATACGTTTGTCCTGACATCCGTAGCGAATTCTGCGCGTACCCGATTTAAGTCTCCTGAATACTTCCAATATTCGTCAACGCCGGATCGCAGCCGTTCTAATTCGGTGAATGATCGCACGGTAAGGAACTTGAGGAATTCGCGTTTTGTGAACGCCCCCGAGACACATACAGCCGCATTTTCACATGTATCGATCAATTGGGACATTCCGCGAATATGATCATCGTGCCAATGCGTTACGACAACCAAATCCGCATGACGCGAAATATCAACGCCAATTCTCTCGAAATATCGAAGGGCAACAGGCGAATCATTTGTTCTTGATACGCAAGAATCCACGATAACCCAATGCTGGCTTCCCAAGTGAACGACAATGCATTCGCCGTAACCCGGACCGAAAACAGACACTTCCAATTCGTGATCGTCAGGCTTCGTCTTCATCGTCCCACTCAATGTCGTCGATTATTTTTTTGAGGTAAGCCAATCTCTCTTCGACTTCGGCGGGATCTAGAGGAGTGGGCTCTTTGAAAATCACATGAGAATAGTACTCCTTTTTCCCATAATTAGTCCTTTCGCCCATCACAAGGCGGAATATTGCTCCTGGCACAATAAGTTCCCGATCCGATTCCGGGACGCGATCAATGGGAATAGTGATAAATTCCTCAAAGTTTGCGTCACTTCCTTTAATCAATACGATTCTACACTCGAATTCGTCGCCTGAAATCTCCTCGACCATACCTTCCCACTCGGCGGTCTCATCTTCCGATGTGCGTTCATCCGGAAATGGAACGGTGGGATAAGTTGTGGTGGAATGGGTGAAACCAATTGGATAATATGCATTGAGGTTTCCCCAAGGCCAATTTTCTTCGATTATCCCGTACAAGACGGGAATTGGGGTGCGGTGACAATGGGTGGCCTCCAAGAATTTTTGCTCCGGATTTGCCTTGACCCAATCTTCAATATGGAATCCGAATGGATTGAGGTTCCGAGTTGATTCCAAATCGTGAACATCCCGAGCCTCACCGATCATTTGGTTTTCATTGGGGAGAACGGAAGCCGTCAAGGATGGCGGGAAGATGCTCGTTCCTCCCGGAGTTCTTCCGTATTCAAGATGTTGAGTGAACATTTTCAGACCGCCATTGCTCTAAAGTAGTCGATGATTTTATCTGCGCTCTGTAGAGCAGAGGAGTATTCGTTGCGTATGCCAAATATTGCGCGCCTTGCTCCAATTGTACTTTGTTCTCCCTGCAACCAAAAGTACCGATTCACGAGTATGAATACCGCGGTGCTTGGATTCAAATATTCCGAGTGCCCCACCCCTATTTCGGCGTACGTGGAATTATACACTCCGGAAGAGAGATTGTTTGAAAAGAATTTTCGCGTCCAAACGGATGCGGTTTCCACGGGCAGATCTTGATAGTGAACATTGCTTCCTTGATATCCACCGCTCAAATCGTCCCACAGGTCGGTTGGCGCGATGCGCCGCATCATTTCGGTTTTCTTTCCCGGAGAGGTTGTCCGGAAGTTGGCAGATTTTCCAATAAAGAACCCATGAATGTTCGAATGGGGAAGGATTTCCGAAAATATCTTCGAGACAAAGTCGAGAATCAATTCCGCCGGTGCCGCCAGAGTGGAAACTTGGAATTGGTCGGGCGAAACTTGGACGTTCATTCCTCCCAAGGTCATGTTCACCGCCCCTGGGGAGGCCGGTCCATACGTCGGAGCGGCGGCGGCTTCTTTGGAGATCACCGAATGGTGCTCAAGCCACGAAGGTTGAAAAATCATGGGTTGGAAGCCGCCGAACAGGGTGATCGACCAGTACGTATGATCCACGCCAACCATTTCAGACCCCTGTCCCGGCTCGGTCTGGATGCGCGGCTTCACGCACACCGTGTGGTGGAGCGGAGGTCTGGCAAATGAGCAAAACCGACATCGAAGCGGACGGGTTGGAGGCGGTGTGTCGCGTGCATTCGACAGGAGTATTCCTCTCTGGACGCGCGTGCTTCGGCGCGGCCCCGGGGATCAAGTAGCCGCGTCCGTCCAAATATTCGTCCAAAAAGCGGTTCCCTCCGATTGGAGGCATTGGATGCCGATGAGATTCCGGAGCGGAGTCGTTGACCGACGCATCATGGTCCTTTGACCCCGCGTGCCGGAATCCGCCGAACCGATGCGGTTCCGACCGCGGATGAGCCATCGCGGAGCGCGCCGCGGTCAGGCGGCGGAATCCGAACCGTCCGCCGCCCACGCCGAAGTGAAGGCCGACCAAGGCCATGCGGGCATACTGTGGCAACATCGCTTCCTCATTCACGGTATGAGCCGCTCCCGCCGCCGATACCGGGAGGAACGCCTCTTGGAGCCCATATATCTCTCAAGCCGACAGGGAACAATAGCTGTTCGACCGATTTCTTCATGTTCCGCGCCCATATCAGAGCGGATCGGGGGCCCACCGGGCGAGAACCCCGGCTTCGGCTGGAGAGGCGGGTTGGAAGGCGGTCACGGTCGTCGGGCCTCCGCGAGAACCCAGTCGAACCGCAGTTCCCAATAGTGCGTACCCCCGAATCCCGCCTCCGCGACGAGCCCGGCGTCGTCCACCCGCTCGAAACGGCCCACCAGGCTTTCCTTGACCCCGAACACCGCGTCGGAATGCAGATAGGGGTCCTCGGGGTCGAACACATGGGACGTCACGGTGTCGAAGCCGGGTTTGGAGACGATGTAGTGCAGGTGCGCGGGACGGAAGGGATGGCGGCCCAAATTCGCGAGCAGGTCGCCCACGGGGCCGTCGGCCGGAATGGAATAATGCCTGGGCCGCACCGCGCGGAACCAATACCGGCCGTCCGCGCCGGTGGTGAATACCCCCCGCAAGTTGAAGTCCGGCTGAATCCCCTTCTGCTGGACGTCGTAGAACCCCTCGTCGTTCGCTTGCCAGACATCCAGCCGAACACCCTCCAGAGGATTGCCCGCGGTGTCGGTGACGCGGCCCTTGACCAGCATGTCCTCGCCCTTCTGGTCGAGGCAAATGTTCGCCCCCATCGGATACTCGGGCGCGCCGCCGACATGGAACGGGCCGAGCACGGTGTTTTCGGACGCCCCGCTCGGCCTGCGCGAATTGATCGCGTCGACCAGCATCGAAACGCCCAGGACATCGCTCAGAAGTATGAATTCCTGACGCCAATCGTCGCAGGTGTGCCCGGTCCGGGTGAGGAATTGAATGGCTTGCATCCATTCATCCTGGGTGGGTTCGATTTCCTTGACCGCCTCGTGCAGTTTCCGGATGACGACCTCCATCACCTGTTTCAGCCGGGCGTCCTCCGCGGCCGCGTTGCGGTCCGAGACCACCTCGGCCGAGTTCTCCTCGGTGAAGTATCCGGTTTCGCGCGCTGTCATTTCCGCCTCCTTTTTACTCTTCCGTCATTCGACCGCCGATGTCGGCGGACTTCCCTCCCAGGCGGACCGGACGAGGGATTGGATGGCGTCCCTCTCCTGCGGCTTGGGATTCCAATAGGGATTCAGCATGGCGTTGTCGACCGCCTCCGATATCCCGCTTTCGGGCATTCCCAGATCGCGCAGCGCGGTGGGTGCGCCGAGTTCCACGCCGAGATCGTGCAGGGCCAGGCCGGCCGGGCCGCCAATAAGCGCCTCGAGCGGCGCAAGCGCGTCCCCGGCCGCGGCGGCGTTGTACGCGGTGGCGTGCGGCAGGACGACGCCGTGGGTTTTCGCGTGGTCGAGGTCGAACAGGCCTCCCAGCGTGTGGCAGATCTTGTGGTGCAGGGCCATGCCGACCTGGCCGAGGACACCGCCGCACATCCACGCGCCGAAGAGCGCGTCGGCCCGGGCGTCGCGGTGCGACGGGTTCTTGGCGAGTGTGCGGAGCGCGGGAATCATGGCCTTCAACCCCGCCGACGCCATCATTTCGCTGATCGGGTTGGCGTCCTTCGCGTATAGGGCTTCGACCGCGTGCGCGACGGCGTTCAATCCGCTTGTCACGGTCAATTCCACCGGCAGCGTCATGGTGCGGGCGACATCGTAGTCGATCACCTTCGGGAGAACCTTCGGGTCGCGCAGCGTGGATTTGCGGCCTCCCTCGGTCTGTCCGAGGATCGGGGTGGCCTCCGACCCCGCGTAGGTTGTCGGAACCGAAATCTGCGGCAGACCCGTGCGCAGCGCGATGGCCTTGCCCAGGCCGGTGGCCGACCCGCCCCTGAAGGTCACCAGTCCGTCGGCCCCGAGCGCCTCGGCGTCGGACACCGCGGCGAGGGTCACCTTCACGGGCGTGTGCATCTCGGCCCCGTGGAATGTTCCGGCGGCGCGCGCGCGCAGCGCCTCGGCGACCCCGCACGCGTCGTTGGCCCGGCCCCGGGTGGACAGGACGATGAGCCGCTTCAGGCCCAGCCGTTCGGCCTCTTCGGCGATGGCTTCATCCATTCCCCATCCAAAGCGTACCCGCGCCGGAAGGATGTCGGCGGTGAAATTCAACATTGCCCGCTTCCTCCGTCCCGCCGCCCGCCATCCCGGGCGGGCGCGCCGGCTCGGTGACCGGGCATCTCCGGTTCATCCCTCGTGGCGATCCCGAAGCCGGGGCGCGCCTTGACGCGTTCATGCCACCCGACCACCTCCGCGGGGATGTCCACGTCATATTCGAGGCCGCGCAACCTGTTGAGGCCGATGGCGAAACTGATCAGCGCGATGGAGGGCGCGCCTTCCCCGCGGTCCTCTTCGGAGAGGGCCCGCGCGAGAATGTCGAGATTGGTGTGGACGCGCGCGATGGCCTCGACCGCGCCGTCAACCTCCGCCGGATTCTTTCCGGCGCGGAACACATCGAGGAAAAGAAACCGGATCGGCGGCCAGAACACCAGCGCGTGCCAGTCCAGCCACTGATCGACACGCGCGGTCTCGCCTTCGGTTGAACCGTAGAGCCGTCCGCTTCGGCGCGCCAAATGCCGCATGATCGCGTGGCTCTCCCAAAGGACGAACCCGTCCTCCTGCCAGACCGGCACGGTTCCATTCGGGTTCAAAGCGCGGAATTCGGAGGTATCCGTTCCTCCGAACGGGCCGCCAACGTCGCGCCGTCCGACCTCGATTCCAAGCTCGTGGGCGGTCCAAAGGACCTTTTGAACATTGGAGGACGATCCGCGCCCCCAAAGCATCGGTTCATGCCGCATGGCTAACTTCCTCCAGTTGGGGACGCGGGTCGTGCCGGATCACCGGAGCGAAAACGCGTCCGGTGGCCCGGACCGGCGGCGGATCGGCCGTGGACGCCCGCCCGCCGGATTCGTCCGCCGGGGTTGAAGATAATGGAGCATAACGACCAAAGGCGCTCAAGGGCCGGAATCCCGATATGATTTCCTGAATGGGGTTTGAGATCACTTCCAAACACTCCCTTATGGGCGTCCAAGGGGGCGGGGATGTCCCCGGGTCACGGAGCGTGGGGCGTCGGCCCGGGCGTGTGACCGGAATGGCCGTGGTGTTGTCCCCATCGGGCGTCAATGTCGGTGATCCAGAAAAAAGGACGTTTCCGCCCATGCGCATTGCGCTAACGGTCCGGACTCGGAACCGCAAGAAAGAACCGTCGCCAGGATCCTTCCGAGGCGCGGGAATCGGCGCGGCTGCTCTTCCGCGTGTCATGCGATCGAATACTTTCACGTCGAGTTGTTGACCTCGATGGTCATCCGCCCCCGTCGAGCAGCCATGAACGGGTGGTGAAGGTTTCCGCCCCGTACCTGTGCTCGGGCCGCATTTCACGACCCGCCGGGCGTGTGCGGGGCTGTCGGCCCGGATCAGCGCCATACCTTCTCCGTTCCAAGTCGCTTCGTCGCCCCCCGGAACGACCCGGCTCCGAACATGACGCCCGCGCGCACCAGTTCGACCTGGATTTCGAGGTGCTCGCGGATGTTCGCCATCACCGGCCCCATGTCGTCGACCGGCGTGGTGATCACCGCGTAGAGCTGAGATGAAGCTTGCCTTTGGATGATTCGAGTGTGTCGTACTCGGTGACGCGCGGTTCGGGCATGTTCTCCTCCCGGATCAGAGGGATTGGCAGGCTTTTTCGAAGTCGAGGCGGGGCAGCCGGCGGTGGACCTTCGAGGTGTCCGCGTAGCCGATGTTGATCATGAAGTTCGATTTGAGGGACGTTCCGTTGAAGAATTCCCCGTCGACCTTGGCGTTGTCGAATCCGGACATTCCACCGACATCGAGGCCCGCGGCGCGGGCCGCCAGCATCAGGTAGGCGCCCTGCAGGGTACCGTTGCGGAACGAGTGGTCCCGCGTCGCGGCTGCGTTGTCCTTGAAGATGTCGCGGGCGTTGGGGTTCGGTGGAAACAGGGTGGGGAGTTCCTCCCAGAAGTTCAGATCGAAGGCGACGATTGCGGTCACCGGCGCGGAGCGCATCTTGGGGCGGTTGCCGGGCATGAGGCAGGGTTCCAGGCGGTCCTTGGCCTCCTTGGAGCGGATGAACAGCACCCGCATCGGCTGCTGGTTCATCGAGGTCGGGCCCATTTTGGCGATGTCGTAGATTTCGCGCAGCTTGTCGTCGCCGACGCCGCGGTCCAGCCAGCCGTAGTGGGTGCGGGCCTGAGTGAAGAGCAGCCTTATGGTGTCGGGGTCGGCCGTCAGCGCCTCGTCCTGAAGCGCCAGGGCCGATTTCCGGGCCTCCTCGTCCGCGGCTTCGATCTTGTCGGTCATAGTCGTTCCTCTGTTCGCGTGCTTGTTGATTCGTTCGATTCGGCGGCGCGCTCCCCGGCCCCGCGGGGGGCGGATCTGGCGTCCGCGGCCGAAATTCCGCCATGCGAGCAATCTGTCAATCAGTTTCCCCTTTCCAACGGATGCCCGCCGGAGACCCGCGGCGGGCGGCTTCCGGCGCGTGGACAGCCGCGGTCATCGGTGTTCCGCGGGCAGCCGTCCGCGGCCCTCCGATTCCGCCGGGCGACCGAGGTCGATGTCCCGCACGAAAGTCCGCAACCCTCGCGCTCGCCGACGGCCCCGAGGCGCGGATTCCGTTGATATTTGGAATTCGTGAACATTTCCGGGGGAGTGCGGAATAACTCCGGCGCCGACACGGAGCACGCGACACCCCCGGGCGTCCGTTGTCGTCAAGGGCGACCGAGGGCGACGCGGACTTGGCGGACGATTCCGGAGTCCGCGGGTGGCGGCTTTGGAACGCGGCCTCCCGGGAATGGAATCGGAATTCCATGACGTCGGGCCGCGAACGATTGAATTTCCGAAGAGCATCGAACCACCGCTCGCGGTCTGCAAAAAAACAACGGATTCCCCGACGGTTCAGTCTGGCCGGCCGGTATATTCCAAGCCCTCTTCGGAATCCCGCAGGCGGTCGACCCAAAATTTATCCGATAATTCAGCTGTGAGTTCGATAATTGAAAAGATCCGGTACATTTCCCCACCGATGGAGCCAATGGCTGCGTCCGTCAATTCCGGCCAAACTTTTTCAATAACCTTTTCGGAGCAGCCTTTGTCGAACATCACATACACGGTAATCGACGATGGCTCCTCGGTGGTGAAGCTGAAATTGGCGTCGGCCGTGACGACCCGCGCTTTGCCCCGGAGCCGTTCCTTGATGCTTCGTTCGATGATGGCGTTGCGCTCGGGCGGAACATCCGCGAGCAGGGTGACGTGCTTGACGGCACCGTCCGATTCCTTGCCGAGCGCCTTTCCGATGGGGGCCAAGGCATTGGAGCATCTCTCATACAGACCCCGTTCGTTCACGCCTTTGGCGAATCCAATCGTCAGCTCCAGTTCCCCCCGCTCGACGGTCTCATTGGGAAGAAACACATCGGCGCCCAGGATTTTGGCGGTTTTGTCGACGTCCTTCTTGAGAATCCGATTGATCGCGATTCTCTGTTTTTTGGGAAGGGGCTCCATCGGTGACTCCTTGTTCCGAGGGTGGTTCCGCCGGGTGCGCGGACCCGACAGGCGTGCTATGCGGACCATGCGCGCATCGTCGGTGGTTCCGCCGGGTGCGGGACCCGACACCGGGGAATTACACATCTCGGCAGGCGGGGCAAGGCCACGTTGGACGGTCGGGTGGCCCGATCCGGACAGGAAAACGCCCTGGACACATGGAATATCCGGCGCGAGTTGATCGTCACCCCGAAGCGGACACGGAGAGCGGGGTCCCGGCGATCCGGAGCGGCGGCACACTTCTTCGACGCTCTTCCGACCGGCGGGCCACCGGAAGGAGGTTTCGACCGGGCGGAGATGTTCCAACAGCGGGACGCGCGGCGGCGCCCGTCCACGTCGAATCAGCGGGAGCGACGCCGACTGGTCGAACATGGCTATCGGACGTCGACCATCCCGTCGGGGCGAAGGCGGGAGTCCGCGGTCGCCACTTGAGGCCGAGCGGGAACCGGGGTGGGGCGGTGGGAGGTTCACTCCGTGATCCGCGGCGGTTATTTGGCGCGGGCGGCACATGGCCGTGATATCGTGAAGGCGATCGAATTGTTCCCGACAACGGAGATGGGATTGATGGCCCTCGCTTGATCGCGAACAATCTCCGCCGAACGGCGGGCGGCGGTCGAACGGGGTGCGTGGAACTCCAAGGGACAGGGGCCTCGAAAACGGGGACGCCTTCAATGCCGCGGTTCCAGGGTTCACGGCGCAGAAACCGGGCCGACCGCCTTCGCGCCGCGGGTAGTCCCCTTGTCGGGCCGGATTGGAGCCGTTCATCGTAAAGCGCCGCCGCCGCGTCCGGTGGGGTTGGCGGGATTCCCCCGGGAACGGTTCAATCGGTTCGAAACGGAGCCCGGAGCCCGCAACCGAGCGACGCCAGGAGTTCGTCGCGCGCCGCCTCGTGGGCCGCGGCGGCCCCGCAAATCCAGTCGATGAACAAGCGCACCGCGCGGCGATTCATATGGCGCGGCGGGCAAACCAAATGGTAGGCGGGGAAATCGACCGTGCCGAGCCGCGGAACCAGCGGCTCGAGGCGGCCCGCCTTCAACTCGTCGAACGCGAGGGTCGCCGTCTCGAGCGCGACGCCCAGGCCGTCGTCCGCCGCTTGGAGGGCCATCGAAGAGCGGTCGAATTTCAAACCGGAGTTGGAATTCACGCTCCTGAGGCCGTGCCGCCCGAGCCACCAGCGCCACGAAATCCGCGCCTTGACCGTGTGAATCAGACGGGCCGAAGCGAGTGTTTCCTCCAAGCCCGGGTTTCCAAAATCCCCGGACGACGGCGCGCGCATCGGCAGGACGCGGTCCGTCACCAGCAAACGGGTATGTGTCCCGGGCGGCGGGTCGGAACCGTAGCGTATTTCGATATCCACCTTCTCCGCCTCGAAATCCGTCAGCTCCGGAGTCGCGTCGATGTGAAGATCCCATTCCGGATGCAGGGAGACGAAGTCGGCCACGCGCGGGGCCAGCCAACGTTGGCCGAAGCTGGCGGCGACCCGGATCACCAGGGTCCGCCCCGCCCGGTCCCGCGACACATCCCTCCGCGCGTCGCGGAGGACGGACAGGGAGCGCGTGGCCGCCTCGTACAACCGCTCGCCCTCCTCGGTTAGCACCAGGCGACGTTTGATCCGGCGGAACAACCGCACCCCCATGTCGGCCTCGAGCGAGCGGATGCGCTGGCTGACCGCCGAAGGGGAGACCGCCAGCTCGTCCGCGGCGGTGTTGACCCGGCTTTGGCGGGCGACCGCCTCGAAGTAGACGATGCTGTTCAAATCCTGCACCTTGCGCATTTCCGCCTCCCCGCCGCTCCGCGTCTTGTGAATTTGCGCTAAACGAAGCCTTATCACAATGCGCTTTATGGTTTGGGAAAACGCGGTTTCTATGAGATTCGGCATTATGGGCCGCAACTTTGTAACCAGGAGGAAATTCCATGAATATTCGACTCCGCGCGCTCGGAATCGCCGTGGCGCTGGCCTTCGCCGCGCCCGCGTCGGCCGAGGAAATCGTCATCGGCACCAACGGCAAGCCGGGCAACCCGCGCGTCACCGCGGCGGAAATGTTCGGGGAACTGCTCGCGCAGGAATCGCGCGGCGCGCACACCGTCAAGGTCGCGCACTCGGCGACCCTGGGCGACGACCGGCAAATGCTGAAGTCGGTGCGCCTCGGCACGATGCACATCACCGTGAACTCCGATGGCCCGGTCGCCGAGATCGTGCCCGAACTCAACGCCTTCGGGCTGCCGTACCTGTTCTCCAGCCTGCCGCAGGCGTGGGAGGTGCTCGACGGCCCCATCGGCGACGGCATCGCCGCGGAACTCGAGGGCAAGGGCTACGTCGTCCTCGGGTGGTGGGACAACGGCATCCGCAAGATCACCCACACCTCGAAGCCGATCGCCACGCCCGACGACATAAAGGGCATGAAAATCCGCACGCCGCAAAGCCAGGTGACGATCGACGCTTTCACGGCCCTCGGCGCCAATCCGGCGCCGTTGGCGTTCTCGGAACTGCCGGCCGCGCTGCAGTCGGGAGTGTTCGAAGGGCAGGAAAATCCGCTCGCGAACATCTACTCGTCCAAATTGCACGAGCTGACCCCGTATATCGCCCTGTCGAACCACAAGTACGAGATGGCCCCGGTCCTCGCCTCCAAACGCTGGTGGGACAGGCTCCCGGAGGGGGACAGGGCGATGATCCGGAACGCCATGAACGCCGCGACCTGGTACAACCGGGGCTACTTCCTGATCGCCGACGCGGAACTCGAGCAAAGGCTCAAGGACGAGGGCGCGAAGTTCAACGAGGTCGACACGGCCGCCTTCCAGCGGGCGACCAAGGGCGTCTACGAAAAGTGGCGGGGCGAGATCGGCGGAATCGTCGACGACATCCAGGCCGCCGCGGCGGCCGCGGCCCGCTGAACACGGCGATGCGCGACATCCTGATCGCGCCGAAGTCGGCGGGGCCGCTCGGCCCCGCCGTCCGCGCCGTGGAGACGGCCGTCCGCGTCGCCTGCGCCGCGATCCTGTGGCTCGCCTTCGCGGCCATGCTGATTCCGACCTTCGCCAACGCGGCGCTGCGCTACACCACGAACGCCAGCCTGACTTGGTCCGTCGAAATCGTGCTGCTCGTGTTCCCATGGTTCATAATGGCGGGGGCGGTCCTCGCGGCGCAGCACGGGCGGCATATCGGCGTGGAATTGTTCGTGGGCCTGCTGCCCGCGCGCCTCGCGCGCTGGATCGCGGTCCCGACGCAGGCGTTGATCGCCGCGTCCGGGCTGGCGGTGGCGCATGTCTATCTGGGCTTCGGGATATACGAGGGCGGGATGGAATTCGCCGCCGGGGATGTCGCGTTCACCTCGATCGGCGTTCCGCAGTCGTGGAGCTACGCGGCGATACTCGCGGGCTACTGCGGGCTGGCGCTGACCGCGCTGACGACGCTCCACAGGCTCCTGGCGGACCCGGACGACCCGCCGGCGGCCGGCTGACGGCCCGCGGCGGAACGCGGGGGACGGAGGAGATCATGTCGGTGCTCGCCGCGCTCGTGTTCGTGGGGCTGCTGATTCTCGCGGTGCCGATCGCCCACGCGCTCCTGATCGCGGGCGCGGCCGCCATGGCTTCGGAGGATCCGATCTTCCTGTTCGAGGCGATCCTCAATCTATACAAGCCGACGTCCCAATTCCCGATGCTGGCGATCCCTTTCTTCATCTTGGCCGGGGATCTGATGATGTCGGGCCGGTTCGGCGCGTATCTGGTGGTGTTCTCCAAAATGCTCGTCGGTTGGATGAAGGGCGGGTTGGCGCAGGTCAGCGTCGTCGGATCGCTGTTCTTCGGCGGGGTATCCGGCTCCGCCGTGGCCGACGCGTCGGCCCTCGGCAACGCGCTGATCCCGGTGCAGAAGAAGCAGGGGTATCCGGAGGGTTTCTCCTCGGCGGTCAACTCGGCTTCCTCCACCATCTCGGTGCTGATTCCGCCATCGATTCCGCTGATCCTCTACGGGCTCGTCACGGGAACCTCGATCCCCAAACTGTTTCTGGCGGGGATCGTCCCGGGCGTCATGTTGACCGTGATGATGTTCGTCGTCTGCTACGCGGTCGGCAGGATCCGCGATTTGCCCGCGTCTCCCGCGGAGGGAGCGAACCGAATCCGGGCGGCGGATTTTTTCGACCGACGCGACGCGGTGATGATCGCCGCCGCCACCGGGGGGCTGGCCGCGCTCTGGCTCATGGGCCTGGCGCCGGGCTGGGCGGCCCTGGGGCTCGGCGTCGCCATCGCCGCGGCTCACACGGGTTTCATCTCGAGGCGCTTCAGCTACCGCAGGGTGCCCGCCGACCTGTACAGGGCGGTTCCCGCGCTCGTCATGCCGGTTCTGGTGATCGCCCTGGCGCGCGGCGGGGTGGTGACGCCCACGGAAATCAGCGTGTTCGCGGTGGTCTACGCGCTGCTGGTCGGAACGCTGGTCTACCGCGACCTCGCGTTCGCCACGTTCCTGCGCTGCGTTTTGACCAGCGGCATGATGACCGGGGTCATCATGCTGGTGATCATGGGTTCGAGCGTCCTGCAATGGATTCTGTCCTTCGAGAGCGTGCCCGAAAACCTCGCGCTCTGGATGCTGGCGACGCTTCGGGAACCGTGGGTGATCATCCTCGGCATGAACCTGCTCATGATAGCGGTCGGCACCTTCCTCGACCTCCCCGCGGCGGTGCTCCTGCTGGCTCCGATATTCATCGGGGTCGCGGCGCGGATCGGGATCGACCCGGTCCAGCTCGGGGTCATGATGGTGGTCAATCTCGCCATCGGGCTGTACACTCCTCCGGTGGGCACGACCCTGTTCGTCTCCGTGGCGATCGAGCGCGTGCCGATGGGAAGGGTGGTGGCGCAGCTGCTTCCCTTCTACGCGGTGGCGCTGATCGTGTTGGGGTTGATCAGCTTCGTGCCCGCGCTGTCGTCGCTCTTTCTTTAGTGGGCCTTCCGGCGCCGGCGGCCACGGGTCGCGTGGTATTCGTCGAAGACGCCTTTCGCGCCCCGCACGGCGAATCCCTCCGGGCCGCGATCCCGGATGGGGCGGTCCGCGGAGAGCGGGAGGCCGCCGCCGGGTTCCCGGCGGGAATTCGCGCGGCGGCGAGCCGGGTGAATCGATCCGCTTCGTTTCCGCGCGATCGGCCCTCACCGCGCCCGCGCTTCCCGGACCGCGGCTCCGGTCCGGAGGGGTTGCGAATCGGCGGCGGATGTTGCCCGACCTAGACGATACGCGATCGCGGGAATCCTCCGGGTCGTGAAATCAGCGTCGGTCGGGCCGCGGGAGCGGGAAGGTGGTGGAGGAGAGGCGCCCCGCATTCGACGCGGCGACCGTCCCGCGCCGTGGCGTGTCGGCTTCGCTCCGCGACGGGCGTGACCCGGCGGATCGGCTGTACCGGGACCGAGGGCGCTCAGGCACGGAATTCCGCGACGCCGATTGGATATTCCCCTATTCGCCGAAACGGATCGAGGCCGCCACGGTCGATGCGGCGGTTCCCGCGCGCATTCCAAAAGGCGGGACGCCCCGCCGGGGCCGGAGGCCTGCTTCCAGCGCCGCGGGACAATGCGACGCGGCGCGTTCCCGGCATCCGTGATTCCGAACCGCCGGTTTCCGCCGCGCGGCGGCGACTCCCCTATCCAGCGGCCAAATTGATCCACCGCAACATTCCCGTCGAATTTTCCTCCAGTCGCGCCGCGCCCGCGGAGAACCCGGGTGGGCGCGCGCGCCGTCCTCCCGGGTCCGGCATTTACGGAAATTCCACCCGCTCCGCGCGACGCGTTCATTCGCCAAAACGCGATTACCCGCTTACGAATCCTCCCCGTCAAGCGTGTATGTTCGGATCGATTGCGCTTCCCTCCCGCGGCGGGATGGAACGGAATTCACCCGTGGCGAGAAGGTTTCGCGACGGGACGCGCCGCCGCCGGGCGGGAAGCGGCGGGTTCCGCGCTCAACTTTTCCCCGGCGCCCGTCCTTTCGGGACCGTCCACCGGTTTCCGCCCGAAGCGGTCTCCCGGCGCAAATATATTATCCGTCATTGAATCCATTGGTCAAGTGTTTTCGCATATGCCGAACGCGTTTCCCCTCCCTTGACGGACGCGAGCCGAATTATCCGCGGCGAAAAGGCATCGCGTTTGGAGGCGCCGCCCTGATCGCGGATGGCCGCGGCCGCCGCGCGCCGTTCCTCCGGCGTCCCTCTTTCCGGGGACTTTCACCCGATTGCGCTGGAATTGGCCCTTCGGGGAATAAGATTAACCGCTTACGAATCACTTTGTCAAGCGCTTTGGGTCAAGTCGAACGCGTTTCCTCCCTTGACCGGGGAGGTTGAATTTATCCGTGGCTGGAGGTTTGGCATCGTGGGATGCGCCTCCTTGGGAAGGATGGTCCGCGGACGCCGCGCGCGCCTTTCCCACGGAGTCGGAGATTGCGGAATCTTTCCGTTTTCTTCCGGGCGAAGACGCCCTTCGCCAAAATGTATTTACTTGCCATTGATCCTTCCGGTCAAGAGATTTCATTCAAGTCGAATCGTTTCTCCGTCCTTTACGGGGTGCGATTCGAAAATATCCGTGGCGAGGAAGTTTCGCGTCGGCGTGCGGCATGGTGGACGGCGGAGAGTGGGAGGATGCCGCGCTCCGGTTCCAAAGGAAGTTCCGGTCCCGCGTACACTGGACCAAACCTTCGACGGATGGCAAATTTCGGGTGTCCGCGCCCATGTTGACCGTTGGACCGACCCGCGTGTTTCGTTCCGCCTCCGCGTTTCGCGGGCGACGGGGGCCGAGGCGGCGGACCGGCGTCCGTTGACGAAAAGATGAACGGCCGGTGAAAGGGCGCGGCTTGAAATCAATACCCGTTTTGCTTAATTGGCGGGGACGGGCCACTTGAAATTTCCGGGAGCCGGATGAAGTCGAAGGTCAAGGACATGCACGAATTCGAAGCCGCGGTCCATCGCGGCCCGGAGCGCGCCGGCGCTCCAATTTCCGTTCGTGGGCGCGGGCCGCCCGGCGCGGGAACCGGCCAGCACTATTGACGAAAAACGTTCGCGCCGCGTCGCCGCGGCGCGCGACAGCAGCCTGTGTAGAGTAATCGGTGCGGTCGGTGACCTCATTGATATTTCCGAAATTCGGACAAGATCGAGAGGTCAAGAGCATGTCCAAGTCCAAAACCGCGGCGACCGGCCGCCCCAAAATCGCCGGCGGCGCTCCCGTCCCCGACTGGATCCAGGATCCCGGGGATCCGCTGGGGATCGCCCGTGGCGCTCCGGCGTGGTTCCGGAATCACGAAGTCGGAAAATTGCCGTTGACGGTGCGGCTGCGGAACGTGTTCACGAACAATCAAATTAACGTGGTTTCCGACCTCGACCGCTATTCCGACGAGGATTTCTCCGCCCTGAAGAACATCGGGGTGACATCCAGAAGGCATCTCGCCGAGGCCCTTCTCGAAAGCCTTCAGGCCGGATTGGAGGCCAGGGGAGGGGCCCCGGACCTTGTTTCCGGCGGCGGAGCGAAGGACGGAACACGCGGTGGCCGCAAGGAAACCAACAACCTGTCCGGGGCGGTCTCGCGCGGATTGATGGGCAATCTTCTTGGCGCGCTCGACAAGGTCGGGGAACGCGAACGCGAAATCGTGTTGAGCCGGATGGGATACGGGGAGACGTCGAAAACGCTCGGCGGCCTCGGAGTGGAATATGGCGTGACGCGCGAGCGCATCCGTCAAATCGAACAGCGGGTGATCGACCCGATCAGGCTTGGCGAAGCCTGCGGCGACCTGATGCGGAGCCGGTTGAACACCGTACTGAGGAAACGCGACACGCCGTTGCCCCTGTCGGATCTGGAGCGGGCGGACGACTGGTTCCGCGGTGTTTCGGAGCATCCCGACATGGCCGAGTATCTGGTCGAAAAATTGTGCCCGAAAGCATTCAATGTGATTTCGGTCGCGGATGTCAAGTACATTTCGCGCCTCGATCAGAACATCTGGGACGAAACGGTCAGGGACGGGAGGAATCTGCTGAGGAATTCCGTCGGCCTGATACTTCCCGAGGACGAGTGCCGCAGGCAGGTGGCGTCTCTCCTGCCGGCGACGGCCCGTGAATTGGAGCCCCTGCTTTGGACCGAGGCTTCGCGGTACTGTCACTTCTCCGGATTGAGGAACCCGCGTGTTCTCACCTCCTACGGGCGGGGAAGGGAGCATCTGGTCCGGGTGATCCTGGAGGACAGTCCGGAGCCCGTTCACGCCCGCGAGGTGTCCCGCAAGCTCGCCGAAACATTGGGGAGGGAATTCGGTTTTTCGCGGGTTCAGGCCGCGCTCTCCGCATCCGGAGTGCTGCTCGGCAAGGGAACCTTCGGAACCCGGGAGCACATCCCCCTTTCGGACGCGGCGTTGAAGAAGGCCGCGGAGATCGCCTCCAAAGCCGTGAACAAGCGTGGCGCGCGCGGGCGCCAGTGGCATGCGCAGGAGTTGCTGCGGGAAATTCGCGGGAAGGATCCCGGGCTCCACGATAAGTTTGACAAGTATCGGCTGAACGCGGCGCTCCGGTGGCATTCCGACTTGAAGTATCTCGGACGGTTCATGTGGACGGGTCCGGAGGGGAATGGCTCCCGTGTCCACATCAAGGAGGCGCTGAGAGAGATTTTGCGGGATGCGGGGGAGCCGCTCGCCACCTCCGAGTTAAAGAGTCGGGTGGCCGAACTCAGGGGCATGGGCAAGACCTTTCAGATCGGCAACCGCGATCCCGTCCTGAGGGTGGGCCGCGGGATGTGGGGCCTGAACGACCGCGACTTCGCGGTGAAGAGGGACCGGCAACCCGAATTGGTCGAGGCGGTGATCGACGCTCTCCGCCGGAAAGAATCCGGGATCGCCGTGGAGGAGGCGGACCGGTACATCGATTTCTCGCCGCGGATGAACGGGGACTCGATCTTCAGCATCGCCACCACGGACGACCGTCTGACGACCGGGATCGGACGCGTGCTCTTCCTGAGGGAGTGGGGAGGCCCCCGAATATAAAGGAGCCGGCGTGGCGTGGACCGGGGCCCATTCAAGGTGGTCGGATTGGAGTTGGCCCGCTCCGGCGGCCCGCGCTCGCCGCGCGCCGCGTCGACGACGAGGCGCGGCTTTCCGGTTCCATCGATTATGTATTGGGAGGCCTCCGCCGTCGCGTGAAAAGGTCCCGTCAACGCGACGGGGCGGTCTTTCCCGAACACGCCGGGATTGGATGGCCGATTGATGGCGGCGGTCCTCAACGCTACGGGGGTGGGCGCGATTTGGGGCCTCCAAGCGGTTCGACGGCCATCGAGTCCGGAAGCCGCGCCAATCACCCCGGGGCCGGATCGAAGCGGCGTCGATGGAAATCCCTTCGAATCGGGATCCGGTCAGCCTCCAAGGGGTGGGTTCCGGGCGATGAAGGTGACCGGATCGACCACCTGATCGGGCAGGATCAGGACCGCCGGACCGAGGATGGCGGGGGGGTCGGAGACCCGCGGGCCGCAACCGGCCACGAGGGCCAAGGTCAGCAAGGCCGCCGGAATTGCCTTCATGCGCATGGCTTCGTCCCGTAGGGTGGGGTTCGGACGGGGCTCATACATCCGAATGCCCGGCTTCGTCAAGACGCGTCCCTTCGGATGGAATGGCGATTGTGCGCCGGAGCCGTTCGGGTAGGATGGTCAAACGATGGTCAACCCAGCCTTCGATGCCACTCTTCCCAAATGCGCGTCGGCATTGGAATCCCACCCGCCGGAAATAGGAATTGGCCGGGGCCGAAAGCCTTTTCCCCCGGCGTCTCGTCGAATATCGCGAACCGATTGGTGATCCGGATTCGTCCCGCACGGAAATTCGGCCGACACCCCACGGCCCGCGGGACAGCGCGGGGGCGAATACTCATCCGGTCAATCCGTCTTGAACAATCCCCCCGTTTTGTCCGTTCTCCGTTCGCCCTGTGATTTTCCCGAACGGAGTCATGAATCGCGACGGAGGCGGACACCGCCGGTCGGTCGATAGGGAAGGGCTACCCCCGGTCCTCAAGAATCATGTCGGAAGCCTTCTCGCCGATCATGATCGCGGGGGCGTTCGTGTTCCCCGACACGATCTCGGGCATGATCGAGCAATCCGCGACCCGCAGGCATCCCAAGCCCCGCACGCGCAGGCGGGCGTCGACGACCGAATCGGGGTCGGACCCCATCCGGCAGGTGCCGGTCGGGTGGAAGATCGTGGTCGAGTGGCGGCGCGCCCAGGCCAGGGTTCCCTCGTAATCGTCGAGGTCGAGCGATCCATCGGGACGGAATTCTTCGGATATCATGCTTTTGAGCGGATCGTGCCGGGCGATCCTCCGGGCGATCTTGACGCCCTCGACCAGGGTTCGGCGGTCGGTCTCCGTGGACAGATAGTCGGGATGGATCTTCGGGTGGACGGCGGGGTCCGGCGAAGCCAGGCGGATCCGGCCGCGGCTTTCAGGGCGGAGCTGGCAGACCGACATGGTGAAGGCCGAGAAGGGATGCACCCCTTCGCCGGGGCTGTCGGCGGACCACGGTTGGACATGGAACTGGATGTCCGGGGTCTCCACATGGTCGCCCGTGCGAAGGAATCCGGTGGCGAGGCTCGCGGCCATCGCCATCGGACCGGACCGTGTAAGCGCGTACCTCAGCGCGATCCGGGCCTGGTTGAACAGGCTCCGGACCTCGTCGTTCAACGTCGGCTCGTTGCACTTGAACACCAATCTGGCCTGCAGGTGGTCCTGCAGGTTCGCGCCGACGCCGGGCAGGTCGCTCAGGACCGGAATCCCGTGGTCGCGCAGATGCTCCGCCTCCCCGACGCCGGAGAGCATCAGCAACTGCGGAGATCCGATCGCGCCCGACGAAATAATCACCTCGCGCCGGGCGCGGACGGTTCGCTCGCGTCCCGAACGGTCGCGGTAGGCGACGCCCGTGGCGCGTTTGCCGGAGAAGATGATCCTCCCGGCGGCGGCTCCCGTGACGATTGACAGGTTCGATCGCCCGCGCGCCGGGTCGAGGAACGCCACCGCGCTCGAGCAGCGGCGCCCCTTGCGCGCGGTCAGTTGGAAGAAGCCGACCCCTTCCTGCCGCTCTCCGTTGTAGTCGGGGTTGAAGGGGTGCCCGGCCCGCACCGCGGCTTCGACCCAGGCGTCGCAGATCGGGCGCGACAGCCGCATGTCCGAGACCCAAAGCGGCCCCTCGTCACCGTGGAACTCGTCGGCGCCGCGTTCCTGGCGTTCGGATCGCTTGAACAGGGGTAGGACGTCGTCCCAGCCCCAGCCGGGATTGCCCATTTGCCGCCAGCGCTCGTAGTCCCGCGGCTGGCCGCGCACGTATAGCAGGCCGTTGAGCGACGAGGATCCGCCCAGCACCTTGCCGCGCGGCCAGTCGAGTTGCCGGCCGTCGAGCCCGGGATCGGGCTCGGTTCGGTAGCACCAGTCGACGGACGGATCGCCCATCGTCCTGAAGTAGCCGACCGGGATGTGGATCCATGGATTCCGATCCGGCCCCCCGGCCTCGAGCAGGACGACTCCAATGTCAGGGCGCGCGCTCAGCCGATTCGCGAGGACGCACCCCGCCGAGCCGGCTCCGACGATCACATAATCTGCTTCCACGGCGATTTTTTTCTTGCTTACGACGGGAAAGGTGTAGCCAAGGCCGGGAATCGAGTCTAGGCTTTTGATACGAAACGTCTTGAAAATCGCGCACATGGGAGGAAAAAATGGGCGTGCATGATCGAATCTCCGGTGTCTCGAGGAGGGACTTCTTCAGGATCGCCGGCACATACGGAATGAGCTCCACGCTTCTGGCGGCGGGCGCCTTCGGCGGCGCGATGTCCGCCGCGAACCTCGCGCGGGCGGCGGAGTCGACCTACGATCGGCGCTTCTCGAAGGCGCCGAAGTTCGAACTCACCTTCGGGGCGGCGGGCTTCAACCCGCGGAATCTCCTGATCGAGCGCGCCGGCGCGCTGGAGTTCGCCCGCGACATCGAGGCCCGCACCGACGGCGAGATCCGCGTCGAGTTCATCGGCAACAACCAGATCTGCGGGCAGCTCTCCTGCGTGGAGAAAACCCAGCAGGGGATCACCGACATCTACGCCGCGTCGACGCAGAATTCGGCCGGCGGGGCTCCCTACCTGAACGTGCTGGACTACGCCTACATGTTCCGCAGCCGGGCCGACCAGTACCACTTCCTGTACCACCCCGGGAGCATGGCGCTTCTGCGGGAGCCGTACGAGAAGCGGCACGGCCTGAAATTCCTGTTCTCCCACGCGGAGCTCAGGGGCATCCAGCTGGGTCTGGCTTGGAAGGACCGGCCGACCGTCACCAAGCTCGAGGAGCTGTTCGGCACGAAGAATCGCGTGACCGGCACCCAGCTCGGCCGCATCGCCATGAACGCCCTGAACCTGAACCCGGTTCCGGTCGCCTGGGAGGAGACGCTCGACGGCCTCAAGCAGGGGCTGATCGACGGGGCCGAGACGTGGGCGTCGGCGGTGGCCTACGCCAACATGTCGCCCGTGGTCAGCCAGTGCGTCGACCTCAAGTTCTTCTGCGGCACCGAGCACACGGCGATGAGCGCGTCGGTCTTCGACGGCCTCGGCGGGGCGCTTCAGGACGCGGTGATGGAATCCGCGTACTGGGCGCAGACCCATGTGCAGGCGGCGAACGAGGCGGCCCTGGTCAAGACGGTCGGGTTCTCGCAACCGCAGCTTCCGGGGACGATTTTCGTGGAGAACGATGTCCGTGTGGCGTTCCTCGACGACTCGGAGATCAGGAAGGCCGAGCGGATGTGCTCGCCGGAATTCCAGCCGCAGCTCTGGGAGCAGTGGCGGGATCGTCTGAACGGTTGGGCCGGAGGTCTCGACACCTATCAGCAGATCTACGACATCGCCCGCGAAATCGACGCCGACACGCTTCCCGAGAACGTTGAGCCGCGCCGCTGGTGGAAGGCTTGATCGAAGGGACGGCGGTCCGCCTCCACGGACCAGCGTCTCCTTTCGGCCCGCCCCGCGGAATCGTGGGGCGGGCGGTCTTCCCGGTCGACCAACTCGGACTTTCAGCTCGGGTGGCGGCGGGTAGGCGATTCGGCGGATTCATCGGGGCCGGATTCCGCGCGGGCGCGCTCCAAGACGCCGGTCAAGGACGCGCGGCGGCGGCTTTGACGCACGGTCCGCCCGGGCTTTCCGCATTCGTGAGGCGTTGGAGGAAGCGGTTTGTCGGATTCGCCAAGCGTGTTTCCTAGCGAGATCGCTCCGGAACGACTTTCGTGGATGGGCGGCGGTGGCTTTGACGCACGATCCGCCCAAGCTTTCCACCTGGTAAGGCGTTGGAGGAAGCGGT
>JANQKA010000299.1 GCA_028281405.1 Hasllibacter sp.
TGGAAGTCACTCAGCTCGGGATGGTCCCAATGCAACCGCCTGCGCTCGGAGGAGATCATGTCCTCTTCCAATTCATCGACCCAATCCGCGATCACTTTACCCGCCATGTACTCCGGCCCGGCCAGACTGACCACCCCTCCCGACAAATTGAACATGAACGGATCTTGCGCCATTTTTTTGTGAGCGAACACCGTGACACCGGATAATTCCTTGTCTTTCAGCAAATCCTTGAAGAAAAGAACGCGCCATCGAACCTCACGGCCATCCGCGATCAGCTCCGTACCCCAACCTTCATCATCAATCGAGATTCCGCGCTCAACAATGTCCTTGTCCGGAAGATCCTTCGGGAAATTCAATTCCACCTCCGCTCCGTTCTCTCCAAATGGAACCATGTCCCCATTCACATGGATTTCAAAATTGTCGAGCGCCGAATTCATCAAAAATCGCTTCCCGAGAGATGCGATGAATTGATCAACGGGAATTTTCCTGCCCAATTTCATGTCTCTAAGAGTGATTGTGGTTCCGTGCGGCATGGCGACCGGCACCGTCGAATGCACGGCATCGATTTTCAATCCATCGGGTGAAACATAGCTGTCTCCTCCCCGGATTTCATCGCTGTCCAGTTCGAATTCCGTTCGCGTCCTTGATTGATTGTCGACCGTGTCGACCTTGATGAACCGGGCGATCCCGAATCCCGCGAATTTGCCAATGCCTTTGCGGCCCATCAGCGGGCGCCCCCCTGGTGACTTCTCCGAAGAGACGCCTTCGAGTTTCCTCCGGTTGAAACCCACGCGCAGGAATTTCTCCTGGCACTCGTCCTTCGTCATCCCGACTCCGTCGTCCCGGACGGTGATGCTCCACTCCGACCTGTCGGCGGATTCAAAGTCGAATGTGATTTCCACTCGGGTCGCGTCGGCGTCCCACGCGTTTGAAACGGCCTCGGCCAATGCCGCGGTCGGGCTCTGATACATCTGGATGCCGATGTGGTCGATGATCCGGCCGTGTAAGGCCAAATGAAGAAGCGTCTTCTCTCCCATTTCATTTATTCTCCTGCAGTGATTTGGCGATCACGGCGGCATGGCGCCTTATGAATTCGGGCGGCAGCGCGTTTCCGATCATCAACGCAGCCTTGTCCCGGCTCTTGGATAGATCGAATTCATACCCCTTGGGGAAGGTTCGAAGCAGGTCGGCCTCGCGCAAACTTATGGCTCCGTCCTCCTCCGGGTGCGGGTACCGGCCTTTGGATGGGTTTCCGCAACCACCGGTCATGGTTGGCGCCACCTTGTCCCACGCCATGCGGCCGTAGACGTCCTTGAAGCCACGATAATTTTCTTCGTGGCGGCGCAGAACCAGATGTTCCGGCAACGAAGCGCGCGATCCGCCATCCTTTGGGATGTTCTTGATAATATCCCGGACGCGCTTCGTGCGAATTGGTCTGTGGTCGTGAAGCGGATCGCCGGATTCTCCAACGGGAGCGAGTCCGGCGTCTTGCAAACATTGACGGACCGTCGGCGTTTCCGAACGTTCGGGCTCCGAGACCCTGCCCGACTTCGATGTCACGAAGTTCATGCGGAGCCTCCTCCGGGGCACTCCATATTCAGCGGCGTCCACGATATTCACGTCCTCCCGTCCGGCATTGTAGCCAAGCCCCTTAAGTGACGCGATGAAACTGTCCATCCTCCCGTCCGAGGCCGGCGCGGGAAAGTATTCCATCATGATCGATCGCGGTGAAAACGCCTTGACCATCCGAAGGAATTCGAATAGCAGATCGTTTCGGTCGTCATGGACCGCCACCGATTTCTTCCGCGTGCGCGGCGTGGAGGACCCCTGGCATGGCGGACTGCCGGCGAGCAAATCAAGTTGTCCGCGCTTCAAACGCGTCGTTTCCAGCATCTCAGACGCGCCAATTTTCCGGATGTCTTTCTC
>JANQKA010000376.1 GCA_028281405.1 Hasllibacter sp.
CCCGACTCGCCCCGAAACCGCCCTGGACGAGCGGCAAGATGACCCCGGAGGTTCTGGAGCGGATGCTGAAATCCATCTCGCCGTTCCACCTGCATGTCGAAGAGGCGCTGAGCACAGTGAAGCTGAGCCAAAACAAGGACGACCGCGCGCGCCTTGCGGCGGCGGACGGAGTGGCGCGGTTTGAGCCCCGAACTCCCGGCCTCGCCGCGCTGATGCGGGAACCGCCGGCCTGATTCGGAGACCCCGCGCACCAAGCTCGAAACCAACCCCGCCTCGCCTTTTGCCCGAAAGGTCCGCCTCCGCCTCCACGAAATGGGGCGGGTCGACAAGGTCGAGACCGATGCGGTGGCCGGACAACCGACCGACCCTGGCACCATGCCGGTGGGCGTGAATCTACTGGGAAAGCTGCCGTGCCTCGACCGCGACGACGGTCCCGCCCTCTACGACAGCCGGGTCATCACCCGACACCAAACAGTTTATCCATATATGATGCGCTTGTCACCACGGAAATCAGGGTTCCCGAATCCTTAACAGGGCACGGAGAGTGCAAACTGACAGAAAAGCCTTCTCACTCGCAGGACGGGTGGCGCTTATCCAGTTCCTCCCCAAATTCTTGGGGGAATTCCTCGCGGAGGTTAAGGAATCCCGGCAAGGATCTTCAGATTTGTTAAAAGCCACCGAGGAAATCTGAAAGAAATTTCCAAATTGGGTCTTGGTCCAGTTTCGGAATTTCATCACGTCGGCTCTCCATTATTTGCGTTTCTCCGTCTTCGTCCTCCCAACATAGCGAAATATTTCCATCGCCCTCGAAGTTTATCTCCGCGTATCCGGCACGGTTCATCCAGTAAAAGAAAACTTCGCCATCAGGGCTGGGCGCAATACCCGTGGGATCCTTTCCCGGAAATCGCTGCCTCAGATCAGTCAAGAATTTAAGCGCGGCATAGATTGCCTCCATTGGAATTCTCTTTGCTCCGTCCCCGTCCCAGTCGTCCTCGAAAGACGCGAATTCCTTTATTCTGCATTCTTGACGGTCGAACTTGACATTCTGCAAGTTGTGATCAACGCTGGTGGACGCATACGTGTCGCGCCTACCGACCGGCGGGAAGCGGAAAGCGAGGTTGGTGATTGAATTCGCGTCAGTTTCGGTTGGAATCGGCGGGGTCCGATGAGCCGCGTCCGCCACCAGACGTCGTCCATCCGTGCTTCGGACCTCGACACTTTCCCGATCGAAGTGGTCTCCGGCCGAGAGCCGACCAACCATGCCGTGCCACAACATCGCGGCGCTCCTCCAAACCGATGGCGGTGGATTGTAGAATGTCCGCTGGACTTTGACAATCATCCAGGATCGCCCACCCATCCGACCACGATGGCCGCGGGCTTCAGTTATGCCGGCCCCACGGCCAATCTTGATGCCGCGGCGGTGCCGGACCCGCGTGGCGGCGGAAATTGCACGTCGAGTCCTTTGGGTTTGATTTTCGGCGGCTGGAGTGACGTTCCGGCCAGACGACGTCGTCTCACCCTGCGGAGCGCGGGTTCGGTACGCTCGCCGTCAACGCGCACGGCGGGCCGTTGCTGAGCCACGTTCCGTTCCCTTGGAGGGCGATATCACGGAGCTTCATCTTGTTTGCTCCAACCCGATCGTGCGCTTACCGGACGGGGCGGCGGTGATCGCCGTCGACGGGCCGGACGGCTACGTCTCGCCGGATTGGTACGGTGTGGCCGATCAGGTTCCGACTTGGAATTACGTCGCGGTCCATCTGCGCGGCAGGCTGGAGCGGCGGCCCCAAAAGGAGATCCGCGGGGTGGTGAACAGGCTCTCGGCGCTCTTCGAGGCCCGACTCGCCCCGAAACCGCCCTGGACGAGCGGCAAGATGACCCCGGAGGTTCTGGAGCGGATGCTGAAATCCATCGCGCCGTTCCACCTGCATGTGGAAGAGGCGCTGAGCACAGTGAAGCTGAGCCAGAACAAGAACGACCGCGCGCGTCTTGCGGCGGCGGACGGAGTGGCGCAGTTAGAGCCCCGAACTCCCGGCCTCGCCGCGCTGATGCGGGAACCGCCGGCCTGATTCGGAGACCCCGCGCATGAAACTCTACACCAACCCCGCCTCGCCCTTCGCCCGCAAGGTCCGCCTCTGCCTCCACGAAATGGGGCGGATCGACGACGTCGAGACCGAAGTCGTGGCAGGACACCCGACCGACCCGGGAACCATGCCCGTGGGCGTGAATCCCTTGGGCAAGCTGCCGTGCCTCGCCCGCGACGACGGCCCCGCCCTCTACGACAGCCGGGTGATCACGCGTTTCCTGGACGAACACTTCGGCGGCGGATTGTACCCCGCGCCTCCGCGGCTGTACGAGACCCTGACGCTGGAGGCGACCGCCGACGGCGTCATGGAGGCCGCCGTGCTGATCGTCTACGAGACCCGTTCCCGCAAGGAGGGCGAGCGTTCCGAGGCCTGGGTCGCGGGGCAGCGGGTCAAAATCGACCGGGCGCTTTCCGTTCTGGAGGACCGCTGGATGAGCCATCTGAAAGGCGGGGTGGACATTGGCGTTCTCGCGGTGGGCGCGGCGTTGGGATATCTGGATTTCCGTCATCCGGATTACGATTGGCGGGCGGACCGCGCCGCCCTGGCGTCTTGGGAGGCGTCATTCGTCCAGCGTCCGTCGATGCAGGCGACATTGCCGGTGGCGCCCTGAATCCTCGCCTCGGCGGGGAGGGTGCCGTTCGGCCAGTCGAGACGATTCGTCCCCGTCGTTCCGTGGGGCGGAGCGGCGCCCGGAGAGGGGGCGGGTCCGGTGGCGCGCGTGGTTGAGGCCGCAGACTTCAGTGCCGCGCACAACATGCTCCGCGGGGGTGGATATCCTCCCCCGGGGCGCATGAATGTGGGACTCGACCCCAAGCTGTGACCTGAACGTCCGCAATGCCCGTCATTGGTCGGACTTGTGAGTGGACGCCAGCGACTTGGGCGAGAACACAACACCGTTGACGAAAGCGGCCTGCGTCCTCGATCGGCCCGCGTTGATCCTTACGCGGATAGCGCCGCCGATTCCATCAAAACCGCTGACGCTCTGACACAACAACGGTTGACGATGGAGTTCGGAGGCATTCGGCGATTCGCGTTGACCTCCAAGGGGCGCGCGCTATCTATTCCATCGAAACCTCCGGCGCTCCAGCCCCAAATACACGGAGGGGAAATTGCCGAGGCCGGAAGGAGGCTGAAATGACCAGCGATGAATTCAAAGTCTTGGGGCGGGGCATGAAGGATGTTCCCGCCTACATGCGCTGCGAGGGTGCGCTCACGGTGTACGAAGTCGACGTTTCCACGCCTGATGGCGGGATTGTCAGGAGGGGGAGGGCATTCCGGGATCCGAAATCACACCAGCCGGTCTACGAGGACGAAGCGCCCCACGAGCCCGCACACATGCACACAACGTCCCGCGGGGCGGCCTCCGGAACGCGAACAAGGGAGTGAATGGGATGAGGACTGAGGAAGAACGGTACGGGATTTCGTGCGACCTGCGGCGTTCGATCCGGTACCACCGCGCGCGTGAGCGTTTCTTCGAAGGGTGGACGAATTCGCTTTCCTTCGTGTCCCTGCTCGCGGGATTCTCGGTCGTTGTATCGCTGCTCGCCGACGCGCCGGACTGGATGACGTTGTCGGCGGGAGGGTGTGTCGCGCTGGCTCAGGCGGCCGGGCAGATGTTCCGGCCGTCGTCCAAGATGCGCGATCATGCCGTGTTCGCGGGCGAATTCACGAATTTGGAGCGCGGGCTCGCCGTCAGGGGTGAAGTGAGCGACGAGGATTTGCGTGCCCTTCGGAGCGAAATACTCGCCATCGAGGCGCGCGAGCCGCCCATCAAGCGATACTTGGATCTGATCTGCCACAATCAAGTGGCCGTCGCCCTTGGCTCCGACGACTTGGAGCGCCTGAATTTCTGGCAGAGAATGTTCGCCCAGTATCTCCCCGGGGACGGCGCGCTTCAGAGTCAGGCATCCCGCGCGGGTTGACCGGGCGGGCTTTCGGCACCCTCCCGGGGGTGCCAAGGCGCCCATCCCAGGGGGAGGCCAGATCCGTGCCTCGCCAACGCATCCCTGCTCGTCGCGCCCAGGGACGTGCGGAAATTTGGGGCGCTGCAGGTCGGGATCGTCCCGCTTCGGGATTGGCGGAATTGCCGTATCGCGGTCTGGACGCCCCCCGCCCGGTTGGATAGAAGCCGCGCGGGACGCCGAGGGTCCGCCGGGGAACACGCTCCGCCGGGGCCGCTCGGCGGAACGGCGAGAAGGAGACGCAAGTGTCACACGTTGAGGATCACGGCGAAACCCGCCGTGACTTTCTGTACTACGCCACGGCGGGCACCGGCGCCGTCGTCGCGGGGGCCGCGGTCTGGCCGCTGATCAACCAGATGAACCCATCGGCCGACGTGCAGGCCCTGTCCTCCATCAGGGTCGACGTGTCCGGAGTCGAGCCGGGCACCCAGTTGACGGTCGAGTGGCTGGGCAAGCCGGTGTTCATCCGCCGCCGGACCGCGGCGGAGATCGCGGCGGCCCGCGATGTCGAGATCGCGGACCTGCCGGACCCCGAGGCGCGGAACGCCAACATCCAGGACGACGCCCCGGCGTCCGACGGGAACCGGGCGCTCGCCGTTCCGGGCGACGACGCCAACGAGGAATGGCTCGTGATGATGGGCGTCTGCACCCACCTTGGCTGCGTGCCGCTGGGCGACGCCGGCGACTTCGGTGGTTGGTTCTGCCCCTGCCACGGCTCCCACTACGACACCTCCGGCCGCATCCGCCGCGGCCCGGCTCCGGAGAACCTTCCGGTTCCCGTCGCCGAGTTCATCGACGAATCAACCATCAAGCTGGGCTGAGGAGACCACGATCCATGGCCGGAATTCCGCACGACCATTACGAGCCCCGGACAGCCGGGGAGCGCTGGCTCCACAGCCGTCTCCCGATCCTCGGGCTGCTCTACGACACCCTGATGATCCCCACGCCGAAGAACCTGAATTGGATGTGGATCTGGGGCGTCGTCCTGACCTTCTGCCTGGCGCTGCAGATCGTCACCGGCGTCGTGCTGGTGATGCACTACACCCCCGACGTCAGCCTCGCCTTCGCGTCGATCGAGCACATCATGCGCGACGTGAACGGGGGCATGATGATCCGCTACCTGCACATGAACGGAGCGTCGCTTTTCTTCCTCGCGGTGTACGCCCACATCTTCCGCGGCCTCTACTACGGCTCCTACAAATCCCCGCGCGAGATCACCTGGATCATCGGCATCCTGATCTACGTCCTCATGATGGGCACCGCCTTCATGGGCTACGTGCTGCCCTGGGGTCAGATGTCCTTCTGGGCCGCCACGGTGATCACCGGACTGTTCGGCGCCATCCCCTTCATCGGCGAGCAAATCCAGAGCTGGCTTCTGGGCGGGCCCGCGGTGGGCAATTACACGCTGACGCGGTTCTTCTCGCTGCACTATCTGCTGCCGTTCATCATCGCGGGCCTGGTGATCGTGCACATCTGGGCCTTCCACACAACGGGCAACGCCAATCCCACCGGCGTCGAGGTCCGCCGGACCTCGAAGGCCGAGGCGGAAAAGGACACGGTTCCGTTCTGGCCGTATTTCGTGATCAAGGATCTTTTCGCGCTGGCCGTGATCCTGGTGGTTTTCTTCGCGATCGTCGGGTTCATGCCGAACTATCTGGGCCACCCGGACAACTACATCGAGGCCGATCCGCTGGTCACGCCCGCGCACATCGTTCCGGAGTGGTACTTCCTTCCGTTCTACGCGATCCTGCGCGCCTTCACCGGCGACGTCTGGGTCGTGATGCTGGCGGGCTGGGTCACGGGCGGAATGATCGACGCCAAATTCTTCGGCGTGATTGCCATGTTCGGAGCTATCCTCGTGATGGCGCTGGCGCCTTGGCTGGACACATCGTCGGTCCGCTCGGGGCGCTACCGTCCGATGTTCAAATGGTGGTTCGCGCTGCTGGTCTTGGATTTCTTCGTGCTGATGTGGCTTGGAGCCAGGCCCGCCGAGGAACCCTACGCGACCTTCTCGCTGATCGCCTCGGCCTACTGGTTCATCTACTTCCTCGTGATCCTGCCCCTTCTGGGCGTGATCGAGAAGCCGCTCCCGAGGCCATCGACCATCGAGGAGGACTTCGAATCCGCCCACGGCGGCGGAAACGGGGCCGCCGCGGCCGCCAACACGACCCCCGCGGAATGAAAGGACACGAAACCATGATCCGCTCCATCGCGTTCTCCGCGGCCCTCGTCGCCGGTCTCGCCTCAGCCCCCGTCTTCGCGGCGGGGGAGTCCACGGGCCATGTCGAGAATGTTGACTTCTCGTTCGACGGGCCGTTCGGTTCCTACGACCAGAATCAACTCCAGCGCGGCCTGAAGGTGTACACCGAGGTCTGCGCCGCCTGCCACGGCCTCAGGTACGTCGCATTCCGTTCCCTGGGATCCCTCGGGTATTCCGAGGATCAGGTCGTGGAGTACGCCGGACGGTTCGAGGTGTTCGACGCGGACTTGGAGGATTTCCGCCCGGCCAGGCCCACCGACCATTTCCCGGAATCTCTCGATGAGAACGCGCCCGACCTGAGCCTGATGGCGAAGGCGAGGGCGGGGTTCCACGGCCCCTACGGCACCGGCATAAACCAGCTCTTCAAGGGCACGGGCGGTCCCGAGTACATCGTCGCGCTGCTCCGCGGCTACACCGGCGAAGAAAAGAACGAGGCGGGCTCGGTTCTCTACGAGAACACTATTTTTCCGGGCGGCTACATTTCGATGGCTCCTCCGCTGTTCGGCGAGGACGTTGAATTCGACGACGGTCACGACAACGACTTGGCGCACACCGCCGAGGACGTCGCCGCGTTCCTGATGTGGACGGCGGAACCGCATCTGAACGAGCGCAAGTGGAGCGGTTTTCTCGGGGTTCTCGTCCTCGGGCTTCTGGCGGTTCTGCTCTATCTGACCAACAAGGCGATTTGGGCGCCGATCAAGCACCGGCGGCGGAACGAAGCCTGACTTCCTCCCGCCGCGGAAACGGATGGCGTGGACATGATCCGCGCCTTCCGTCAGACAATTCCCGAAGGCCATTGCGGTGTTCGCGTCGGAGGTATTATTTCAAAGCGAATGCCCGGAAGATCCCCCGGGGCGCCCCTCCCGGAGAATCACGGCGTGACATACCTCATTTGGGAGATGACGGAGACCGAGATGAGAAACGGAAAATCCTTTCAGCCTCTTAGATTTCTTGGTGATGATGTGAAGAGGCGGAATCCCCCTGGCCTGACTGCGGGCGCCGCGGCCGCGATTGGCGCCTTGGCCGGGTGCGGAAGCGACGGCGGTGGTGGCGGGACAGGCACCGGCGGCGAAACCGGAATCTTCGCCAATGGCGCCTTCACCGGCACCTCCGGAAACGACGACATCAACGAAGTTTCCCGTGGAATGGATCTCAGAACAGTCGACGCGGGTGCGGGAAACGACACGGTCAACACCGGTGAGGGAAACCAGACGATTACCGGCGGCGTCGGCGATGACACGATTGATGGAGGCGATGGTGTCGACACCGCCGTGTTCGCGGGATCCGTGGCCGGCTATCACGTCACGGCCACGATGGACGGGACGGACGTGTCGTTCACCGTCGACGACATCAACCCGGACGCCAACAGCGACGATGGAACGGACACCCTGAGAGGCATCGAGATGTTGCGGTTCGGCGCGGATTCGATCGCGGTCGTGAAACATGATGCCACCGACAGGACCGGGGCGAACGCGGAAATCATCCTGGGTGACGCGACGCCGAACGGCGCCGGGACGGAGATGTTCGACGGTGACGGGGGAGACGATCTGATGTTCGGATTCCGCGGTGCCGACGTAATGGTCGGCGGCGCGGGCGACGACAGGATGTTTGGCGGTGTCGACAGCGACACGCTGACAGGCGGCGCGGGCGACGACACCATTGACGGCGGAACCGGCGAGGAAGACGTCGCTGTCTACTCCGGAGTCCGCGCGGAATACCTTGTTTGGAGAGTCGGGGGAGAGAACGATGATCCCGGTCGGTATTTCGTGCTTCATCAATCCGACGCCGCCGGCAACGAGGGGCGGGACATCCTGACCAATGTCGAATTGATCCAATTCGGATCGGCCGCCCCGGTCGCGTTGAACGACGATTTCGCCGTCGACGAAGCGGGGATAGTGGTCGCGGACAACGCGCCAACGGGCAGCGCCGAATTCGATGCCGGGGAGGCGATCACCGCAATCGATGTGTCCGCGTGGTTCGACTCCGCCGATGAATCGACCGTGACCTACAGCGTCATGGGTGATTTGCCGGATGGCGTCACATTCATGGGCAACAGGCTCGGCGGAGTGGCTCCGACTCGAACGACGACAATCACGATCGTCGCGTCCAACTTGGATGGCGGGGCCTACGACGATGTCTCGCACGAGTATGTCATCAACGTCGAAGTCGGAAATGGCGGTGGCGGCACGGACGGCGACAGCATTCCCATTGGTGATCTAAAGGTGGACAGGGTGGCGGGTGGTCCCCTGGCCGACGTATTGAACGGGGGAGGCGGGGATCAGAGGATCATTGGCAACGGCGGGAACGACACGATCGACGGCGGCGAGGGCGAGGACACCGCGGTCTACTCCAGGGCGCGGTCGACCTACACGGTCACGGAAGTGCGCGGAGCGACGACGACATACCTGGTTGCCGACTCGTCGACCGGAGCCACTTCCGAGGGCACCGACACACTGTCGAACGTCGAGAACCTGCGGTTCGGCGGAGCCAACGGCACGAACGTCGCGATCGCCGTCGCGGTGAACAACATCCGCGGCCACTCCACCTCCGAATCGGATTTGGTGGGCAATGCGGGAGACAACACGATCGAAGGCGGCGGCGGCGGCGACGTGATCACCGCCGGCTTGGGCGACGACACGATTCACGGGTTCCTTGTCATGCCCGCGACGGGCGCGACCGAAGCCGCGACCGACGTGGACACCGTGGCCTACGTCGGCAACCGCGACGGGTTCACAGTTACGGCCACACTCGCGGCCACCGGAGAAGCCGCTCCGGTTGTCACGGTTATGGACACCGCGACAACGGGAAATGGGGAATCCGACGAGGGAACCGACACCCTGACGTCCATCGAGGTGCTCAGATTCAACAGCGGCGGCATGATGTCCGAACAGGTGAACGTCGACCTCGTGTTCGGGGACAACACCGCGGAGGCCACTCTCGAAGGCGGCGCGAACGCCGAAATTATTTTCGGCTTCGGCGGGGATGACACGATCACCGGCGGGGCCGGCGACGACACGATCGACGGTGGAACGGGGGACGACACCGCGGTGTTCGCCGGACCCGTCTCGGGTTACGGTGTGTCCGCCGCGCTTTCCGGGGACGTCTTGGAATTGACGGTGGTGGATGACGATGACTCCGAAGGCGGCGACGATGGCGCAGACACCTTGATCGCGGTCGAAACCGTCCGCTTCGGAACCGCCGATATCGCGGTTGTCAGGCATGACACCGACGATGGCGAACGAACCGCGGCGGACGCCGAGATTCTCGCGGGCGACGACACGGTGAACGGCGTCGCATCCGACAGGTTCGATGGCGGCGCGGGAGACGACATGATCTTCGGTTTCGGTGGCGACGATCATCTCGAAGGGGGCTTGGGTCACGACACCATCGATGGCGGCGATGGAACCGACACCGTATATTTCATGGGCGATCGGGGCGACTACCGGATCTGGCAAAATGGAACCGGCGCGACCCGGATGACTTTCGTGCAGGATCTGAGCACCACTGAGAACGGCGGCTACGAGGGACGCACCACGCTGGTCGGCGTGGAGAGGGTGGTGTTCGGTTCGGCCACCGCCGTGGACGTCGACGCCACCCTTGTCGGAACCGACAACGCGCCTCCGGCTTCGCCGATGGTTGTCATGGCCGGCGCGAATCCCGCTCCTCGGACCGTCGACTATTCGATTGCGATGACGACGAACGCTTCGGAATGGTTCAGCGGCGCCGTGAATGATACGACCTACAGCCTCGCCGGAAGCACGGACTACACGATCGATGCCATGTCGGGCGTGATCACCCATCCGACGGCCGCTCCGGCCGCGGCGGTTTCGGTTACTGTCACGGCGTCCGTTGTCGACAACGCCGATTTTGACGATGTCACGCACACCGTCATGTTCATCGCCTCGAACACTCGCGGAACCGACGACGGCGACATGATCACGGATGTGGACGTCTCCGGATCGGAAAACTCCACGATCGAAGGTCTCGCGGGAGATGACGTGATCCAAGGCCGCGCCGGCGACGACACGCTATACGGAAACTCGCGTTCTGAGTTTGGAGGCGTTGGCGAGATGGACGAGGCCGTCTACGCGGGCGCGGTGGAGGACTACGCAATCTCCGCCGGGTTGTTCGAGTTCATGTCAACCCCAGCGGCTCCGAACACGCCACGGATATTCATCGAGGACGACGACGAAGTCGCGCCCGCCGCACCGGCGGTGTCCAATGAGGGAAGAGACACGTTGGTCGGCTTCGAAGTGATCCGATTTCTTCACGGAACGCCGAATGACCGCGACGACGACGATGTTCTCAGGGTGTTCGGGATGGAGGCCGACGACACGGTCAGGACATCCGCCCTCATGATGGAGGCGGAGATTCTTCTCGGCACAGTCGCCGGCAATGGAGAGTCCGGGAATGAAATCGATGGCGCCGCCGGAGCCGACCACATGTTCGGCTTCGCGGGGGAGGACTTTCTTTCCGGCGGAGCCGGCGACGACACGATAACCGGAGGAATCGGAGATGACACGGTTGACGGTGGAATGGGGGACGACACCGCTGTATTCGCCGGCGAGATTGCGGGATACAGTGTGACCGCCGCGCTTTCCGGTGTCGTCTTGGAGTTGACGGTGGTTGATGACGATGCCGCCGAAGACGGCGACGAAGGCACGGATTCCTTGATCTCCGTCGAAACAGTCCGCTTCGGAACCGTCGATATGGCGGTGGTCAGGCATGACACCGCCGATGAAGATCGGAACGCGGATAACGCCGAAATCCTCGCTGGCGACGACACTTCGAACGGTTCCGACTCCGAAAGGTTCAATGGCGGTGCGGGAGACGACATGATTTTTGGTTTGGGAGGCGATGATCATCTCGAAGGTGGCCCTGGGAACGATATCATAGACGGGGGAACTGGAACCGATACCGTGTCGTTCGCGGGCAATATTGAAGATTACTTGATTCTCGAGGGCGATTCCGGGGAATTCGACTTAATCGACGGAATTGATGGTGGAAGTGATGGGGCCAATGAGGGGCGTAATACATTGATCGGAGTGGAAAAATTCTTATTTGGAGACGGGGAGGAAATTCTATCGAGCAACATTCACGTCGACGCGGAGGGAACAGCCGATTTAATTAACGGGGGGATTGAAACCGATGTATTCATCAAGAATAAAAATGGAAGCGAACAGGACGAGTTTTTGGGTGGTGACGGTGCGGATATATTATTTATCACCTCCCCAAATCCCGGCAAGGTGGTATTTTTCGATTTCGATCCGGCGGAGGGAGACCGAATCGTGTTCAGGGATATTCCGGAGTTGAGAAATATCAATCAGGGTTCTTCCGGTTCTGGGTTCAATACGGAATTCAGCAGCGAAGATCCGAATTTTCAATTATTGGTCGATAGAAGAGAGGTTCAAACGCTTGTCGAAGGCGAACATTATTTCTACATCGACGTGGAAAGCGGGGATGATTCCGGTTCTTCGTCGAATTCCGGGCGCGCGCAGCGAAAACGGGAAATCGCCGAATTCGGCGGCGGCGAAGAGGGATCGCGCTCGGATGGAATCGTCTCCGGCGCGCCGAATTCGACCGTCACCGGCTTCAGCGTGGATGAATATGAAGCGGGAATCGCCTCCGGGATCCCGGACGGTCCCGCGGCTCCGGCGGCGGACCGGCATGACTTCATGTCGGGAACGGAGACCCCGGAGGGCGTGATGACGCCGCTCCCGGGATGCGATGACTATTTCTTCTCGCATGGGTTGATTTGATCCGCCGACCGTGCCTCGTCTATCGGGCGGTGGGTTCGCCGACCAAGCGGACCCTGATGTTTCCGCCCGACGCCGCGGATCATCGTTGAATTCGACTCCGCGTCCATGACGGCGGCGGTCGTCGCCAATGACGGACCCGACCGACGCCGGCCCCCGTCACCGTTGGAATACCTTGTCATTGTGAACGGCGGTTAGTCCAGCCTCTCATCACGCGCGGCGAAGGTGGTCGGATCATTCGCGCGGGGGCTTGGATGCCCGTGATTGAACCGGAAGGCTTCCGCTCGGGGCCCGTGATGTTCGACCAGCGGATGGCCCCGTAATTGGAACCCAGGGATCCGAACATGGAGAAGATGCGGGAGATCGTTCCGGCGGTGGAGCCGGTTCAAAACGACACGGTGGATGACTTGCCTCCTTGGACGGGAGGGTGTGTTCCGGGCTACCCCGCCCCGGATTCTCCGCGGGACGGGGAAACGCGCGCCACTCCGCCGCCTCGCCGACCGGAGCGTCGGCGACATTGACGCGAACACGACACCGGTTGACGAATTCGCCTGCGACTGACGAAAGCGGCCGGAGACCTCCAACGGTTCGCGTCGATACCCGCGCGCCCCGCGCCACCAATTTCATAAAATCAGCCGGTGCTTCATCCAACCGGAAGAGATGTCGTCCCGCGCCCGGAGCGCGGACGCGCCGCTGTGGTCGAGCAGCGCCTTCGGAGGGTCGGCCAGCAAGGCCGCCATTTCCCGCGGAGGGGCGACGTCGCCGTCAGCGACCACGATGATCTCGTCGGCGAAGCCCAGCGCGTCCCGGATGTCGTGGGTCACCATCAAAACCGTCAAATCCTCCGCCGAGGCTATGTCTGACAAAAGCCGCAGGAGATCCGATTTCAGGACGAATCCCAACGCGGCGAATGGCTCGTCCAAGAGCAGGATCGGTTTGTCCTGGAGCAGCACCCGAGCGAGCGCGGCGCGGCTCTTCTCCCCGCCGGACAGCGCGGCGGGCTTGCGGTCGCCGAGACCGGCCAGCCCCACCCGCTCCAACGCGCCGTCGACGCGCCGCCGCGCCGCCGCGTCGAGGCGGAGCCGCGTGTCGATGGCGAGACCGGCGTTCTGCGCGACCGTCATGTGGGGAAACAGGTTGTGCTCCTGAAAGAGGACGCGGACCGGCCGTTCCGCCGGGGGGAGTCCGGAAATCTCTCCTCCTCGCCAGCGCAGGGATCCGCCCACCACTGGAAGAAACCCCGCGATTCCTCCCAGGAAAGTGGATTTGCCGCCGCCGGACGGTCCGACCACCGCGGCGCGGACGCCCTCGGCGAGTGAAAGGTCGGCGGTCGCGAGAAACCCGCCGTTGTCGATGGTCAGCTCTTCAGCCTCCAGCATGGCGGCCTCCCCTGTCGATGATCCAGAACAGTCCCAGCGTCAGAACGACCAGCAGTAGGGAGGCCGCCGCGGCCTCGGTCATGCGGTAGCCGGACATCAACCGGTGGATTTGCAGCGGCAAAGTCGCGGCCTCCGGGTCGGCGAACAGCGCGACGACGCCCAGATCGCCCATCGACAGCGCCGCGGCCAGCCCGGTCGAGAAGGCGATCGGTCCGGCCATGCGCGGCAGGTCGACCCGGACAATCCGGTTGAGGCCTGTCAGGCCCAGGGCGGAAGCTAGGCGGCCATGGTCGTCGTTCACCCGGCGCGCCGCGGGAATCATGGCGCGCAGCGCGAAGGGAAGGGAGAGGGCGGCGTTTACGACTCCCGTCAACGGCAGGGCCAGGGACACCGGGTCCGCCACTGGCCGCAGCAGGATGAACAGCCCCGTTCCCATCACCAAGGGGGATGCGGCGATGCCGAGGATCCCCGCGCCCTCCAAGAGGGCGGAGCCGCGCCGGCCGGAGCGCGCCGCGGCGAGGGCGACCGGAAGCGCGAGCGCGAGGGTCAGCGCGGCGGACCCCAATGCCACCATGAGTGATCTGGCGGCGGATTCCACGACGCTCCAAGGCAGGGATCCCAAGCCCGCGACTCCTTTCGCGGCGATCGCCGCGATCGGTGGCGCGAGGAACAGGACCGCGAGGCCGAGAATGATCGCGTCCTGGACGCGGAGGCTCCATCCTTCCGCGTCGAAGCGCGGCGAGACGCGGTCGTCTCCGGGGCCGAAAACCGCGGGAGGGGAAAACGGGGCGGTGGCCAGGACGGCGCCGGCGCAGATCGCGACCTGGACGAGGGCCAGAAGCGCCGCCTTGGACAGGTCGAAGTCGAACCGGAACGCCTGATAGATGGCCAATTCGACGGTGGTGGCCCGGGGACCGCCTCCAACCGCGAGCGCGACCGCGAAACTCGTGGTGCAGATCACGAAGATCACCGCGAGCGCGCCGGGAACCACCGACCGGAGCACCGGCAGCTCCAGATGCCGGCGGATGTCCCGGGGCGAAAATCCGAGCGCGGCGGCGAGGCGGAGGCGCTCCGAGGGGATGGCCGCCCATCCCTGCGCCAACAACCGCGTCGCGAGCGGGAAGTTGAAGTATACATGCACCAGGACGACGCCGTGGGGGCCGTAGATGCCGGGCGCGGGCAAGCCGGACGCCCCGGCCAGCCAAGCGACCGGGCCATTCCGTCCGAACACCTCCAGAATGCCGAACACGGCGACGATCACCGGCAGGAGGAACGGCGCCCCGAGGAACGCCATCAGCGCCCTACGCCCGGGAAAGCTCCTTCGCGCCAGAGCCCGCGCCACCGGAATGGCCAGCGCGACGCTCAGGACCGCGGAGACCGCGGCCTGCCCGACCGTGAAGCGGACCGCGCTCCAATCGCCGGACGTCAGCCCGGACGCTCCGCCGCCGCGGATCATCACCGCGGCGACGGGAATCAGGACAAGGGCCGCGACGGCGCAGGCCGCGGCCCAACCGGCGCGGAGGATCAGCCGCCCAGAGCGGTCAGCCATTCCGACAACGCCATGTCGCGGACGTCCCTCGCCTCTTCGGGCGGGAATAGAAGGGTCTTCGTCGGTTGATCGCCGACCACGAAGCCTTCCGGCAGGCCGCCCTCCGGCATGACCGCGGGGTACATCCAGTTGGTCGTCGGGATGATCGACTGGAATGCGTCCGTGGTCATGAATTCGAGGAACCGCCGGGCGAGTTCGGGCGTGTCGGACCCGGCCAGCGCCCCGGCGACCTCCACCTGGAGGTAATGGCCCTCGTCGAAGATCGCCGCGGCGATTCCATCGTCGCCCTCCGCGATGCGGTGGTAGGCGGGCGAGGTCGTGTAGGACAGCGCCATGTCGGCCTCCCCGTCGATGAACAGGCCGTAGGCCTCGCTCCACCCTTTTGTGACGGTCAGGATGTTGTCGGACAGATCCCTCCAAATGGATTCCGCCTCGTCCCCATGAGCCGCCTTGACCCACAAGAGCAGGCCCAGACCGGGCGTGGACGAGCGCGGATCCTGAATCACGATCCGGGCGTCGCTCTCCGCCAACTCGCGGAAATCACCGGGCGGTGTCGGGAAGTCCTCTTTTCTATGGACGAAGGCGAACGCGCCGTAGTCGTAGGGAAGGAAGAGAACGTCGGACCACCCGCCGCCCGGAACGTCGAGAGCCGGCGATAGGCCGTGCTCCGCGAAGAGTCCGGTCTCGGCGGCGGCGGCGGTCAGCCCGGTGTCGATTCCGAGCGCGATGTCGATATCGCTTCCCGGGCCCTCCAATCGGATCCGGCCGAGGATCGCGGCTCCGTCGCCCGCGGTCCGGAATCGCAGGTCGCAGCCGCAGACCTCCTCGAAGGCGGCTTCCACCCGCGGCCCGGGGCCCCATTCGGAAACGAAACTGTCGTAGGTCAGAATGGTCAGGACGGGCGTTTCGCCACTTCGCGCGTGCGCGCCGGACCCCGAAGCGATGATGACCGTCGCGAGGGCGGAAAGTGTCTTGTTCATATGGTCCTCCAATCGCCGGTGGTGGGAGGCGGGGCGGACCAACGACCTTCCCTCCGCCGGTATGAGCCGGTTCAGGTTCGACGGGTCCGCGCGGCGCGCGTCTCAGCTCCTTGCGGAGCACCCCGAGGTGGTCCGGGTTTATCCCGCCGGTGCGCTTGTCGCAAGCGGGGCGCGCGGATAAACCGACACGGCTAGCGGCGACGGGGCGACGGTTTCATAGAATTCGGGCGCGTGGTTCCGGGTGACCGGGGCGGGTGCCGCGGCCGGGCGCGTTGGACGGTCACCAGAGGGGCCGGTTGAGGCGGCCGCGACCAATTTCGACATCTTCGGGCGCGTGTTACGAATCGATGCCAGGCGTGACTTCCGCGGCCGGCTTTGGACGATGTGGCGGACTGCGGCCCGCCGGTGGTCAACGGGAGGCGACAGCGATGAGTGTGAACACCTTCGGGCGCATGTTCCGGGTGACGACTTGGGGCGAAAGCCATGGCCCGGCACTGGGCGCGGTGGTGGACGGCTGTCCGCCGGGGGTGCCGCTCTCATCCGGGGACATCCAGACTTGGATGGAAAAGCGCAGGCCCGGGCTGAATCGGCACACGACCCAGCGGCGCGAAGCCGACGAGGTGGAAATCCTCTCGGGCGTGTTCGAGGGAACGACCACTGGCACGCCGATCCAGCTGATGATCCGGAACACGGATCAGCGGTCGAAGGACTATGGCGATATCGTCGAAAAATTCCGCCCGGGCCACGCCGACATGACCTACTGGAGGAAATACGGCATCCGCGACCACCGCGGCGGCGGCCGCTCGTCCGCGCGGGAGACCGCTGCGCGAGTGGCGGCGGGGGGCGTGGCGAGGGCGGTTCTCGCGGAGCTGACGCCAGGGCTGGAGATCACCGGCTACATGACCGCGATGGGGCCGTGGGAGATCGACCGCGCCCGGTTCGACCGCGCGGCGATCGGAACCAACCCGTTCCAGTGTCCCGACGCCGAGGCGGCGGCGGATTGGGCGGAAAAGCTCGATGGAATCCGGAAGTCGGGCGATTCCGTGGGCGCGGTCGTCGAGGTGACGGCCTCGGGCGTTCCAACGGGGCTCGGCGCTCCGATCTACGGCAAGATCGACGCCGACCTCGCGGCGGCTCTGATGTCGATCAACGCGGTGAAGGGCGTCGAGATCGGAGAGGGTATGGCGGCCGCCGCTTTGACGGGCGCGGAGAACGCGGACGAAATCTCGATGGGGCCGGAGGGCCCGGAATTTACGTCGAATCACGCCGGGGGCATTCTCGGCGGAATCACCACGGGTCAGGACATCGTTGCGCGCATGGCGGTCAAGCCGACCTCGTCGATCCTGAAGCCGAGGAGGACCATCACCAAATTCGGTGAGGCGACGGAGATAATCACGAAGGGGCGTCACGACCCGTGCGTGGGGATCCGGGCCGTTCCGGTGGCCGAGGCGATGGTGGCCTGCGTGATTTTGGACCATTTCCTGACCCACCGCGGTCAGGTTGGCGAGTCTCTTCCGGGAAGGATCGGCTGATTGGGAACCGCCGGGAGGCCGCCGCTTCGGGAGCGGCTCCGAAGCTTCCGAAGAGTGTGATTCGGGTGCGGGTGATTCGGGTGCCGGAGGGGACGGGGTGATTCGTTTCGATCGGTGCGGGACCGTCCATCGGGATGTACCGATTGGGAGGAATGCGATTCATGGCGCGCACCAAATCACAATTTCGTGAATTGATACCAATTATTGATCCTCCGTGGAATTTTCACACAAGATATTGTAGCCGTTCACCAACATCGCGAAATAGCCGGGATTCCTCAAAAAATTATCTTGCGGGCCTGGGGACGGCTTCGTTAAGATGCGTCCGTCACAAAGGAGAAAGCTCATGACACGCATCACGACTGTCTTCGCCGCCCTCGCGCTGACCTTGATGTCGGCGTGCGCCGGCGGCGGCGAGCCGCAGAGATTCGCTTCCCTGTCAGGGCTCAACGCCATCGCTCCAAGCAACGCCAGGAGCGTCCCGGGGATGACGCTGGACGCCGAAGGTGGCTGGGAGTGGCTTACAGAATCCCGACACGCGGGGCAGTCCCTTTACAGGAAGACCCAAAACGGACCGGATGGCGAGTACGTGCAGCACTACGCGCGAATGGTTCAGGACAGTGAGCGCCTGACGGCAACCACCGGGACCGTGACGTATTCCGGCGCGGCGGACTCTGGCGGGAACCCGACGAACCTGCCCGCCGCGCTCGGCACAACCTGCAACGGCGGGATCTGCGACTACTGGCAGAGCGACGACGTGACGCTGACCGCCGATCTCGACAACGGGTCCGCGCGCTTGGATATCACGGAGATTGAAAACCGCACCAACGACGAGCGGTATCGCCCGGATGGACGCCGGCTGACCTTCCACGGAGGCATCTCGGGGACGGAAATCGTGTCCAATCACCACGAGTTCGACGCGCATCTGGGCTTGCTCAGCGGGCAACTGGGCGAAGTCCACTCGACGGGGAATTTCCGCCAGTTCACCAATTACTTCGGTCCGCGCAACGCGTTCGCCGAGTTGATGCTCCGACTGGCCGGGGAAGGGCCAATACCTCCCCAGCTGCAGAAGGAACACTACGGGGCGTTTTCCGTCGTGCGGGAGAACTGAGTTGTCCATCCCGAGGCGGCGATGATCCGATCGCCGCCCCGGGAACCGGCTCCGAAGATGGTGGAATTTCCGCGTTTCCGAGGTCTCCCGGTGCCGGGGGGCGTGGGTGGTGCTTTGCCTCTCGTCCCTTTGGATGATTCGTCCTTCCCGGTTTGATTTCGCGGAGTATCCGTTTGGCTTTGGTTCATGTGCCCAACCGTCCGAGGCCACCACAATCCGCGCGAACGTGGAGGCG